>JAITNZ010000038.1 GCA_031290205.1 Spirochaetaceae bacterium | reverse complement strand
CCGACGCCCCCACGGGCTTCACTGCGCCACAGGCGCTTTTTGCCCTCGCCTTCAGCATGAAAGGGGCGTCATTCACTTGGGGTCTGATTTTTTTTATTGCCATTATATAAGCTCCCTGTCCTGTAGAGTCTATCTTGTTTTCCGCAAATTGTCAACGCGCCTGTACTCAAAAGCAGCAGTTCCGAATTCAACCACAGACCTCACGAACGGCACGAACAAAGACGAGACATAATGTGAACAATAGCGATAAATAAGGCAGAAATCGAGAGAATTGTGTGCAATTTGTTCGTGTGGTTCGTGTCGTTCGTGGTTAATTTTCGAATTCTGAATTGCTGGATGAGGCGTAGCAAGGGTAGACGAAATTGAATAAAGCACCTACCATTGTCTTATAGGAGCTACTCATCATGGAAAAACAACCACACATTCAATTAGACGAGCAGATTGCCGTAACGAAGGCTGTCATCGTCGGCGATCCGGCTCGGGTCGACAAGTTCAAGCCTTCTCTCGAAGGCGCGCGGGACCTCGCCTACAACCGCGAGTTCAAATCAATCTGCGGCGTTTATGCGGGACAGAAGGTCCTCGTGCTTTCATCCGGCGTGGGCGCGCCCTCCGCAGGTATCGCCGTGGAGGAGCTCTTCAATATCGGCGTCCGGCAGATCATCCGCGTCGGCAGCGCGGGCGCAATGCAAAAAGACATCGACCTCGGACGCCTGATCATCGGAATCGGCGCAGTGCGCGATGACGGGCTCTCCAAAAAATATGTTGATATCGCATTCCCCGCCGTGCCCTCGCCGGAACTCCTTAGCGCCGCAAAACAGTTGGCGCCCGACGCCGTCTATGGCGTGGTCCGCAGCCACGACGGTTTCTATATGGACGACAATGCTGAAACGGAAGCCTACTGGTCATCCAAGGGCGTCGTCGGCGCGGACATGGAATCGGGCATCCTCTTTACGCTGGGGCTCTTGCGCGGTATCAAGACGCTTTCCATCTTGAACAACGTGGTGCTCTACCAGGAGGATCTGTCAGCAGGAGTCAACGCCCTCGTCGGTGGGGACGATAAAGTAGCAAAAGGTGAAATCGCGTCAATCGAATTAGCGTTAAAAGTTTTAGCGCGCGTTAAATAAGTAACAAATAAGGAGAAAAAAATGAAACAAATTTTTTACAAATTATTCAAAAGTAAGCAATGGGATATCGTATGGCTCGTTGTAGGTTTTCTCGTCGTGGTCGCAAGCGCCGTCCATGATTGGAGCGGCAGCTTCGAGCTGATTTGGCTGACCTCTCTTATCGGAGGCTTTCTCGGCATGACGATCGTGCTGTTGTTTGCAAATCAAAAAGGCAAAGCAGGCAGCGGGCTGGGCGTTATCGGCGCAGGTTTCGACAGTTTCAACTATTATCGATTCGGACTGCTCGGCAATGTTTTTGTCGGGTTGTACTGCGCTGTCCTCTACGGAAAAGGCTTCTTCAAGCTCGGCAAAGAAATCAAGGTAACGAAATTTACGAAGCTCAACCTTATCGTTTCTATCGCCCTTGCGGGACTCGGCGCGGTCGTCCTCTATTTTTTCTCCAACACGATTCTGCCGAAAGACGCGCCGCTCTGGGTGCTATCCCTGAATATTATCGTGTTCGTCGTTCAGGTCGTTTCTCAGTATCTTATGGTAGAGGGAAAAGCAGTGTCGTGGATAGGCTGGATACTCGCCAACTTCATCAACATCGCGCTCAACGGCTACATGGTCTACACAGGACAGCCCGGTGCGCTCATCTACCTCGCTATGACGGTGATGTACCAACTCAATTCATTCAAAGTAGCGTTCTTGTGGTATGGATATGGCGAGGAATAAAAAAAATCCCCGCTGTATAGACCACCGCAGCACCTACAAGCATTCACACAGCTACAAGCAATGCGAGTGGTGATTCCTTGAGTTGCGGGGGGGCGTAGGAGGCGCCTTCCCCGCCCCGTCCGTTCCCGCGAATAAAGAATCCCCGCGGCAAGCCACGGGGTATTGAAGATTTCTGCTTGAAATCTTTGTATATGCGGGGGAACATATCCCCCGCACCCCCAGTTTTAACCGCCCCAAGGGGCGGGGAATTAAACACCCAATGGCTCGAATCGCCCTTCTCATACTGAAGGCAAGGCTGAAACCGCCTGAGGCGGATTGAAAATCGCGCAGTTTAGTCTAAGCGGGGCGCGGCTGAGTAACCTTCGCGCCAATGCCATACGGGGATTGACAGCTCACTGGGGAAGGGGTTTTCCTGCGTAAAATCGGGAAGCCACTCGCTGCCTGTTTCCAACTCCTGATAGTAGCCGTCATCAATTTCAAATTCCGCAAGCCAGCTCATGATTGTGTCGTATTCACAGTTGTTCACATACCTTTGAGGCGCGGAGGGGGGGTAGGGGGGTCTCGGCGTGTATTGAGTCATGAGCGATAAATCCGCCCTGCCTCGCGCATTATCCGCGAACCAACGCAAGACATCGTATGTCGATTCAAGATGCCCCGGCAGCACAAGATGGCGGATGATAACTTGATGCGGCTTAAACTCAAGCATTGTTTTTATAGCCGCTACCGCATAACGGGGATAATCCTCGGCGCCAAAAAATTGTTTTGCCAGGCGCCCATCGAGTGTTTTTAAGTCGGGAAGATATATATCGATAGCGTCCCGTAAGAGCGTGAGCGTTTCGATTGTTTCATAGGCGGAAGAATTCCATAAGACCGGAATGCTAAGCCCACTCATTTTCGCGCACTCTAATGCTTGCACTATCGCGGGCACCGCATGGCTTCCTGTTACAATATTAATATTCTCGGCGCCGCGCTCTTGCAACGCAAGACAGATATTCGCAAATTCATTTTTAGCAACGAAGCTTCCCATCCCTTGGTGTGAAATCTGATAATTCTGACAGAATACGCAACGGAGGTTACAGCCTGTCAAAAAAATAGCGCCCGACCCGCCTTTACCCGAGATTGGCGGCTCCTCCCCCCTGTGGATAGCGGCGGCAGCTACCCGAAGCCGCATATCTTCGCCGCAAAAGCCCTTCTTTCCTCCCTCACGATCGGCGCGGCACAAACGGGGGCAGCAAGCGCAATCAGCGTAATTGGTATTTGACATAGCAGGAATAGTTTACTATAATGCAATTAGATATGATAGATATTACCATAGGTGAAGAGCCTCCTCAAAAAAGAATATCGCGCACCCCTAACTGTTTGACGTGCGAGCATCTGTCGATAACATGGAATAATAATTTCCCCTATGCCTGCGATATTTTTCCCGATGACATATACCGCATGTTGCCTTCAGTAGTGGTGCTCAACGCAACAGGGCGGATGTGCCCTTCGTTCAAGCTTAAAAGCGGTATACAACAATGATACATATCGATCCGGTGTTAAAAGAAATTGCGCATATATTTAGCGCTCACCAAAAAAAAGTATATCTGGTAGGCGGCGCGGTGCGTGATATGCTGCGAAAAAAATCGGCGCATGATTGGGATCTTGCCAGCGATGCGCTCTGCGATGAAGTGTGTTTAATGTTTCGCCGCGTTGTCAAAACCGGCATCAAACACGGAACCGTTACCGTACTCTATAAAGGGCATGCTATCGAAGTAACGACATTCAGGACGGAGGCAGATTATACTGATGGACGCCGCCCTGATACCGTGCAATTTACCGCGACGATAGAAGAAGACCTCTCACGGCGCGACTTCACGATGAATGCCGTTGCCGTCGATCTTGTTTCAGGGAAAATAAGCGACCCGTTTGACGGCGCAGAAGATATAAAGAAAAAAATTATCCGCTGTGTAGGCAATGCGGAGGATCGTTTGAGTGAGGACGGGCTTCGCTCTCTGCGCGCGCTACGTTTTTCTTCAGTATTGAATTTCACTGTCGATGATGCTATTCTTGCCGCGATTCCCCGTGCGCTTGGAGTAACGGCAAAAGTTTCGTCAGAGCGTATACGCGATGAATTCGAAAAAATTATATTATCGCAAAAGCCTTCGCTGGCGTTAAACCTCATGGCGCAAACGGGTTTAACACGGATGCTCCTTCCCGAACTAGCCGACTGTATTGGCGTTGAACAGAAAGGCTATCATCATTTTGATGTCCACACGCATAGTGTATTAGCCTGTGATTATGCGGCAAAGCAACAGGCAAGCAAAGAAGTGCGCCTTGCCGCCCTGCTGCACGATATTGGAAAGCCACAGGCGGCAAAATTAGACGAGCGTGGTATATGGACATTTTATAACCACGAAAAGATTTCCGCACGGCTTGTCCGCGATATGTTATTCCGTTTGCGATTTCCCAATGGGGTAATTGATAAGACGGTGCATTTAGTTGCCGAGCACATGTTTCATTATGAAGATGAGTGGCGCTCCGCGGCGGTGCGGCGTTTTATTGCCCGCGTTGGCGAGGAAAACCTCGAAGACCTTTTTGCATTACGCAGTGCAGATACTTTTGGAATGGCAGGCATCGAACCCGACCCTCGCTCTTTATTACCGTTGCGGCTGCGTATAGAAGATGTCCTTGCTAAAAGCTGCGTCCTGTCGCTAAAAAATCTTGCGGTGAACGGCAGCGACCTGTTGAGTATGGGAATACCCACCGGAAAGCGTATCGGCATCATCCTCAACCAACTGTTAGAAGCCGTCCTCGAAGACCCAGAACTGAACACGAGGGGGAAGCTTTTGGAGATAGCCGGAAAATTAGGATGATGGATATTGAAGTTGAACTTGTTGAAGCGCTTAAAGCGCGGGCGTTACGGCTTGTCTGCGCCGAATCGTGCACTGCAGGATTAGTCGCCGCCGCTCTTGCCCGCGTGCCGGGGGCTTCCGCCGTGCTGTGGGGGGCGTTTGTCTGCTATACGCTTGATGCGAAAGAAAAAATGCTCGGGCTACGCAAAACGCTGCTGGAATGTTTCGGCGCCGTCAGCGGGGAGACGGCGTGTGCTATGGCGGAAGCCGCCCTTGAAAAATCAGATGCCGATATTGCTGTCTCCGTTACCGGTCTTGCCGGACCGGACGGCGACGGGTCAGAAAACCCTGTCGGCACCGTATGGGTCGGTTTTTGCAAGCGCGGCGGCAAACCGGAAGCGAAGCACTATCACTTTACCGGAACCCGTGAAGAGATACGCCACGCCGCCTGTAATGCCGCGCTCGAGATGCTGTTGTTGAAGGTTGATGGGGATGAAGAAGGGGGATAGGGGATGGGGGATGGGGGAGGGGGAATGGGGGATGGGGGATGGGGAATGGGGAATGGGGGATGGATAAGAGGCGCCTTTAGATTAGAGAGCGGGTTTTGAGCTTGCGATATGCAAAAAAAGAGCAGAGTTAGGAGTGAGCAGGGAACAGGGTGTAGAAAGAAAGATTTCAAAGTGTAATCTTCCCCTGTTCCCTGTTCCCCGCCCCTCGTTCCCTTTCTTCCAACGCCGTTAGAACTTCGCTATGGGGACGAAGGTTTCTGCTTTGAGCGCCGCGCCGCCGACGAGGGCGCCGTCGATATTTTCTTTTGCCATAAGCGCCACGACGTTGTCGGCTTTTACCGAGCCGCCGTATTGAATGATGAGCTTTTCGGCGGCAGCCGCTCCGTAGAGTTTTCCAAACACCTTGCGGATACAGGCATGAATCGAGTCGGCATCTTCCGGCGTTGCCGTCTTCCCCGTCCCGATTGCCCAAACAGGCTCGTAGGCAATGACAATGCGGTCGAGCTCGGTAGCGGCGACGCCCTTCAAACCTTCGGTGGTCTGCCTCTCGCAGACAGCTTCGGCTTTCCCCGCCTCGCGCTCTTCAAGCAATTCTCCGACACAGAGTATCACCTCGAAGCCATGCTTCAGGGCAAGGTGGACTTTCTTGTTGATAAGCGCGTCATCTTCCTTGTAGTTATGCCGCCGCTCGCTGTGCCCCAGTATGATCGTCTGCACGCCGAGCTCTTTTAATTGCAGTACAGACACTTCGCCGGTGTGGGCGCCCTGCTCCTCCGGCGCGCAGTTCTGCGCTCCAAGCCGGATGTTCGTGCCCTTAACGAGGGGCGCCGCCGTTTCAAGCAGGGTAAAAGAAGGCGCGATTAGATACTTGTGTTTGCCGTCTTTTAATGCCTGAACCAATTCTTTCGCAAGCGCCGCTGCTTCCGCGCGCGTCTTGTGCATCTTCCAATTACCCGCGATGTAATATTTTTTTCCCATTCCGCCAGAGTCGGCTTCATCCTTGCCTTTCGTAAGTGAATGGCGTTCCATAATGTATTCCTCCTATTTTCATTCCGCCACAGGCGGTTTTATCCTTGCCTTTCGTAAGTGAATGGCGTTCCATAACGTATTCCTCCTATTTCATTGTGTTGTTAATTTTGCCGCTTCCTTTTTCAAGGCGGCGACGGTTTTTGGGTGGACTCTTCTCTTTTCATATAATTGTGCCGCATCCAGCAGCATGGGTTTTACGACCGCTTTTGCTTCCGGCGTGGTGACATTCTTTTTTAAGTCGGGGATGGTAATTATCGTGCCGGGGATGATCTTGTCCTGGTTTGCAAGCACATCTTTGGACGCTTCAAAAATGATGGGGAAGTAGAACGCTCCTGTCTTGCCGCCATATTGTTTACGGGCGATTTTTGAAAGCGTATCCCGATAGCGCACCTTGTACTGTTTCGCGCCGCTAAGGTCCAAACCGTTCAGGGAAGCCGCCGCGAGCGGCTCTTCCTCTTTTTCTTCAGGCACAGCTACAGGCGGCGGGACAGCGGCAACTTCGACGGGTGCAGGTTCCGGTTCGGCAGCCGGTGCGGGCGCCGCAACCGACTCGACCGCAGGAGCGGGCTCCGGCTCTGCCGCTTGAACAGGCGCGGGCGCGGGCGTAGGCGCACTCTGGGCGGCTTCCGCCGTCGCGCAGGAAAGCGCAAAACTCAGCGTGATAACACATATCACGCCATAAACAATCCTAAACTCAACCCGCTTGTTTCTCATTTTTTGTACATCCTTAACTTTCCGTCATTATGCCTTGCACACTTCGATACCGGGGAGTTTTTTCCCTTCAAGCAACTCCAGCGAAGCGCCGCCGCCCGTTGAAACATGGCTCATCTTATCGGCAAGCTTGAACTTATTCACCGCCGCCACAGAATCGCCCCCGCCTACCACCGTGATGACCCCTTTGCCGGTCTCTTCGGCAATCATTTTAGCCAGCTCCTCGGTGCCGTGCGCGAAGGCGTCAAACTCAAACACGCCGACAGGACCGTTCCACACGATCGTTTTTGCCGAATCAAGCACTTTTTTGTAAGTTTCGAGGGTTTTTACGCCGACATCCATTCCCATCAGATCATCGCTGAGGTCGCAGGAATCGATAGGGACCGGCTTTGCCGAAGCATCGAATTTGTCGGCGCATACATGGTCAAGCGGCAACACTATGTCGACACGTTGTTTTGCCGCGTCGCTGAGTATCTGCCTTGCAGTATCAAGCTGGTCGTCTTCAACAAGCGATTTGCCGATTTTATGCCCCTGCGCCTTCAAGAAGGTGAATGCCATGCCGCCGCCGATAATCAGCGCGGCGGAATTTTTTAATAAACTGGAGAGGACGGCTATCTTCGACGAAACTTTTGCGCCGCCAATAACGGCAACGAGAGGCTTTACCGGGCTCGTAACGATGGGTTCAAGGTATTGGACCTCAGTTTCCATCAAGAGCCCCGCAACCGACGTTTTTGCAAACTTCGCGATGCTCGCCGTCGACGCATGGTCGCGGTGTGCGGTGCCGAACGCGTCATTCACGAAGATTTCGCCGTAACTGGAGAGCTCTTTCGCCAGTTTATCGCGCTCGCCCGCATCTTTCGCCGTCTCTTCCTTATGAAAGCGAGTATTCTCCAGCATGATGATGGCGCCGTCAATCTTGCTTTCGATGAACGCCTTTTTGCCGAAATCGCCGTCTTCGCCGGCAAAAATGATCGGCGTCCCCAGCTTTTCGGCAAGATATGCGGCAACAGGGCGCATCCGGTATTTCGTGCTGAAAAACGCTTCCCGGTCGAACGCCTTCCCCTCAGCTTTCGCTTTTTCCTCAGCCTTGGGGGCATCCTTAAGCGGGTCGCCCAGATGGCTCACGAGGACAAGCGTCCGTGCGCCGTGTGCCATAATATGCCTAATAGTGGGAATGGCGGCGGTAACACGAGTGCCATCCTGCACCACACCGCCCTTCATCGGCACATTAAAATCAACGCGCATGATAACGCGCTTTCCCTTAAAATCAATATCCTTAACAGTCTTTAAGTTCATTTTTTCCCTCTTGATACAGAAAACTTACCCTAAATCGGGACTTTTGTCAATGCCCCTCCAGCGCCTCCCGCACTTGTGCTGCCCCCCCGCGATTAAAATCGCGGGGACGGGCGGGGCGGGGAAGGCTTGCCGAAAAACAGACGCCCTCGCCTACGGCGGCAATTTGTGCGTAGTTTGTCCTCCATCCCAAGCAGTAGCTTGGGATTTTATTTCTGCGTAGTTTATTTCGGCAAATTTTTTCGGCAAACCTTCCCCGCCCCGCCCGCTACGTCAGCAAATTGCCTCACGGCACAAGTGCGTGAGGGCTTCCCAACGAATTGGGTGGGCTACGCGTTTACCGCCTAACAGTAAAGCCTTAACAGTAACCCCCCTACAGAAAAGTGCGCGGTAACGAGCATGGCAGGTGCGCGGGCGCTTGTCGGTAAATGCTCGTGGCGTCGTGTATTGTAGCGAGCGCGGCGCGTAGCGCGTGTGCCGCTGCACGAGATTGCCCCCCCGTGCCCTGACCGAGAAAGCCTTCCCCCGGCACAAGCGCGTGAGGGCTTTCCGACCTACTGGCTGAGTGTTGGGGTTGTTGGCTTACGGTAAAGCCTTTACAGTAAACCCTAACGGCGGCAATAAGCTCCGTATCGGTCGGTTGTTGGCTTACGGTAAAGCCTTTACAGTAAACCCTGACGGTGAAGTGCGCGGTAACGAGCATGGCGGCGCGTGCGCGTACCTGAGAAAGCCTTCCCCACAAGTGCGTGAGGGCTTTCCGACCTACTGGCTATGTGTTGGGGTTGTTGGCTGACAGTGAAGCCTGAACGGTGAACCCCTCCAGTGCGATTACTTTTGTGTCAAATATTGAAAGAGGCAACAATTATCCGTTGGCGGGCACAATCTGCAATTTTACCTGACCCTAGTTATTAGACGCGCCCTACAGTATAATCGCTTATCATCGTAAGGAATGAGTGTATATGGTAAAATTGAGCAGGTATCTTAAACCGTTTACCTTGATTATAATCTTGGCTATTGGTTCCCTTTTTGTTCAGGCAATCTGTGAACTTGAGCTTCCCAAACTCATGGCAAAGATTGTAAACATTGGGATTCAGCAAAATCGAAACGATTATATTGTCGATATGGGACTTATTATGATAGCCATAGCTCTGATAGGCGCCGTTGCTGCGGTTTTGGTAAGCCTTTTTTCGTCCCGAATCGCCGCCGGTTTTGGACGGGATCTGCGCAGATGCGTATTTGCCCGGATTCAGGGATTTTCCAACGCCGAATTCGACCAATTTTCCGCCGCGGGTCTTATCACGCGGTGTACCAACGACATAGGACAGATTCAGATGATGCTCCAGATGGGAATACGCTTTCTCTGCTATGCGCCGATCATGGGAATTGGCGGTATCATTATGGCGGTCCTTCATTCGGTCTCATTAAGCTGGATAATCGTGCTGGCGGTTATCATCCTGAGCGGCATGGTAGCCGTGGTGGCGTCTATGGTGACTCCCCGCTTTACCCTCATTCAGAATCTGACGGATAAGCTGAATCTGGTCTCCCGCGAGGGGCTTTCGGGCATGATGGTCGTTCGGGCATTCAATGCCCAGGAACATGAAAAACAGCGCTTTGACGGGGTGAACAAAGAGCTTGCCGACGCCAACCGTTTCGTGAACCGCGTTCTTAACACCATGTGGCCCTGCATGACCCTGATCATGAGCGGCGTCAGCGTGCTGATTGTCTGGTTTGGCGCGAAACAAATCGCCGGTTTATCCATGCAGGCGGGGGACATAATAGCCTATATTCAGTATGCCTTACTGGTTATTTTCGCCTTTATGATGATATCGATAATGTTTGTCTGGATTCCCCGGGCGGTTGTCTCCGGAAGGCGTATCGTGGAAGTTCTGGAAACAGAGTACGTCGTCACCGATCCTGCAAGTCCGAAATCCTTTGACGGAACAAAAAAAGCCGCGCTGGAATTCCGAAACGTCAAGTTTAGGTATGCCGGCGTCAAGGAAAATGCCCTGCGAGATGTCAGTTTGACCGTGTTGCCCGGCAGGACCACCGCGATCATCGGACCAACGGGATCAGGCAAATCGACCCTGGTTAATCTGATTCTGCGTTTTTACGATGCAAGCGAAGGACAGGTGCTCGTGGACGGGTTGGATGTACGGGAGGTTTCGCAGCATGAACTTCGCGCCCGGATTGGCTATGTGCCCCAGAAGGCGGAGCTTTTGTCAGGAACGGTATGGTCAAATCTAAGATACGGCAGTCCCGGCGCGGCGTCGGGGGAACTTGAAGCGGCGGCGGCGGCAGCCCAGGCAATGGAGTTTATCGCGGAAATGCCGGAGAAGTTCGACGCCCCTGTTGCCCAGGGCGGTTCAAATGTTTCGGGCGGGCAAAAACAGCGGCTTTCCATCGCCCGGGCACTGGTTAAAAGACCGGAAATTTATATCTTTGACGATAGTTTTTCCGCCCTGGATTTCAAGACCGATCTCTTGCTGCGCCGGGCATTGAAAGAGTACACGAGGGAAAGCGCTGTCATTATTGTCTCCCAGCGGGTGAGCGCCATCATGAACGCGGACGAGATCATCGTATTGGAAAACGGCGCCGTTGCGGGACGGGGCGTTCACAGTTCTCTCATGCAGGATTGTCCGCAGTATGCCGAAATTGTTTCGTCCCAACTGCCAAAGGAATCGTCATGAACGCTTCGGTAAAACGCCTGATGCGCTATATGGGGAAAGATATTTTTGCTTTCCTTTTGGTAACGGTATTGGCAATAACATCAAACATATTGATTTTCATCGGTCCGCGCATTCTGGGGCAAGCCACCGATATGATTATCAGCGGCGTTCAGAGCATATCCGCAGGGACCGGGGGTATTGATTTTCCGCGGATAGCCCATATTCTTCTTTTTCTTGCCGGTCTGTATGGGCTTAGCTGCGTTTTCGGACTCCTTCAGAATCATGTAATGGCGGGCATTACCGCCTCCCTCTCGTACCGATTGCGTAAAGACCTTAGCGAAAAGATGCACCGGCTGCCCCTTAGTTATTTTGACCGGACGCTTCGGGGTGATGTACTCAGCCGAATCACGAACGATGTTGACACGCTGGTCCAGTCCCTTAATCAGGGGCTGATACAAATACTGACTTCCGTCATCTCCCTGGTGGGCATCATCATCATGATGTTCATGATAAGCTGGCAGCTTACATTGATAGCGTTATGCGTCATTCCTCTTTTTGCTGTTTTGATTTCCATTATTTCCAAAAAATCGAGCGTTCATTTCAAAAATCAACAGGAGCGGCTGGGGGATGTCAACTCCCTAGTGGAAGAAATGCTGGGTAGTCATACTTTGGTCAAGGCATTCAACGGAGAGGAAGCGTCGCTGGAGAAATTCGATAAAAACAATATCAGCTTATATAATTCGGCTTGGAAGGCGAATTTTTTTTCAGGACTCATGATGCCGGTAATCTTCATCATAGGCAATATCGGCAATGTTGTTATTTGTATTGCCGGCGGCTATTATGCGCTTAAGGGCGCCTTGACCATCGGCGGCATCCAGGCATTTTTGCAGTATACCCGCTCTTTTTTGCAGCCCATTACCCAGACCGCCAATATTTCAAATGTTTTTCAGCAAATCACCGCCTCTGCGGAACGTGTTTTTGAATTCCTAAACGAGACTGAGGAGTCCGCAGACGCCGACGCCGCGAAAAAGCCCTCCGAAGAGCGAGTGGAATCATCGCCGCTGGTGCATTTCGATCATGTTCGCTTTGGATATGATCGCGAAAAAATGATCATTAATGATTTCAGCGCGGATATAAAAAGGGGGCAAAAAATCGCCATTGTCGGTCCCAGCGGCGCGGGCAAAACCACCCTGGTTAAGCTCCTGATGCGGTTTTACGATGTTTCAGGGGGCGCAATACTCCTGGGCGGGCGGGATATCCGTTCTTTTTCACGGAAAGAGCTGCGTTCGGTTTTTGGTATGGTGTTGCAGGATACCTGGCTTTTCAGCGGCAGCATAGCCGGCAATATACGCTACGGAAATCCGGAGGCTTGTGACGAGGAAGTGCGGCAGGCGGCTCGTACCGCCCAGGCGGATCGTTTTGTGCGCACCCTGCCGGAGGAGTATGATCTTGTTCTGAATGAGGAGTCCGGCAATATTTCCCAGGGACAAAAACAGCTTCTTACGATTGCGCGAGTTGTCCTTGCAGACCCGGAAATACTCATCTTGGACGAGGCTACCAGCAATATCGATACCCATACGGAGCTCTTAATCCAGCAGGCAATGGATAATCTGATGAAAGGGCGCACCAGTTTTGTTATTGCCCACCGCCTGTCAACCATCAGAAACGCGGATCTTATTTTGGTTATGAATAACGGTGATATTGTAGAACAGGGGGGACACGCTGAACTACTTGCAAAGAAAGGCGTTTATGCGTCATTATACAACAGTCAGTTCTCGCCGGAATAAAGAGCTGAACAAAAAGGAAAGGAATACTAAAAAATGCCGGAAAACGCACAGATTCCAACTACGGAACAGATTTTTGAAATGATGATTAAAAAGGGCGCTCAGGTTTTTGCAAATCTGGAAGCCCTTTCTCTCGATGCGGTAAATATCAGTGAAAAGCTGCTGCTTGATATTGTCCAAGGCAGCGCCGATACCGAATACGGGAAAAAATACGGCTTTGAAACAATAAAATCCATAAAGGATTACAAGGAAAAGGTCCCCTTCTCAATTTATGACGACTATGCGGAATATATCGAAAGAATGAACCGCAAGGGCGAACGGGGTTTAATCACAAACAACCCAATTGTGCATTACGCGGTAACCTCGGGGAGCATAGGAAATCCTAAACTCATTCCCGTTTCGGCGCGTACCGTAGAGCTCTATTCGATGTATGCCACATCGCTTTACTATGCCGTTTCGGAAAATTACTATCAAAAGAATTTTGGACGCCCCGTCCACCGGGGGCATGGTTTATGTTCGCTTGAAATCATTATGAAGCACGCCGCGGACGGGCTTACCGTAGGATGTATTTCCGCCGCCGCCACGGATACCTTAAAGCAGATAGCCCCTATTCTTATGACGAATCCGATTCCGATACTGTTTCCGCCCACGCCGGTGGAACAGCGCTATTTGCGTCTGCGCTTTGGACTTCCCTGCCGTGATGTAGCGCTTCTGGGCGGGTCGTTTATGACTTCCTTTTCCGACTTGTTTATGTATCTTGAAGCCAACTGGGAAATGTTGTGCGACGACATAGAACAGGGTTCCATAAATTCCTCGTTGAAATTACCGGAAGAATTGCGTGAACAACTCGTTCCCTATCTTAAGGCGGACCCTGAACGCGCGCAGGAATTACGGGCAATATTCAAAGGCGGTTTTGATAAAGTTCTGCGCAGGATATGGCCAAATTTGGATTTTATTTCCGCCATTGGAACGGCGGGCTTCAAGGTTTATACGGACAAAATGCGCCGATACGCGGGGGATATTCCCATCCACCACCAGGCATATGCCGCCTCGGAAGCGTTATTTGCCATTGCGACGGAGCTTGAAAAAGAAGAATATGTCCTCATCCCCGACGGCGGCTTCTATGAATTCATACCCGTTGATTCCGTCAACGAAAATGAAACCCTCACCATGGACCAGCTTGAGGCGGGAAAAATGTATGAAATCGTCGTCACCAATCTTTCGGGGTTTTACCGTTACCGTATCGGCGATGTTATCAAAGTAACGGGCTTTCACAATAAAACGCCTACACTTGCGTTTGTCTACCGTAAAAAACAGATGGTCAGTATTGCCGGCGAGAAAACCGATGAAAGCATGATCACCTGGACAATAGAAAAGCTTATCAAGGAAACGGGGATTGATGTATTTGATTACAGTATTTATCCCAACATGGAAACCTCTCCGGGCAGCTATACTTTCCTGATAGAATCCCCGCACAGTGTGCCCCAGGATAAAATTCAGGAATACCGGCGCATAATAGAAAAGAAAATATCAGAAGCCAATCCTTCGGTGGGCGCAAAAATACAAAGCGGAGTATTGTCCCCCTGCGAGTTATATTTTCTTCAACCTCAGACATATTATCTTTATCGTGATTTGCAGATTATGAGGGGCTACTCGGAAAACCAGCTAAAGCCTATACGTGTTATTGATACGCCGGAAAAGCGCAATTTTTTCTTTGCCCTTTTCGACAAGGAGTCCCTATGAGCGGAAAAATATCTGTAATCGTTCCTGTATACAACTGTGAAGGCTATCTTCAAAAATGCGTTGACAGCATTCTTGCACAAGGCTGCACAAATTTTGAACTCATCCTGATTGACGACGGAAGCCCCGACGGGAGCCCCGCCTTATGTGACAATTACGCCGCGCAGGATAAAAGGATAATCGTCATCCATAAAAAAAACGCGGGGGTTGCGGCGGCGCGGAACGACGGTTTGGATAAAGCTTCGGGGGATTATATTACCTTCATCGACAGCGACGATTGGATTTCCCCTGATATGTTCCAAGCCATGATTGATGTGCTCGAAAAAGACGCATCGGATATTGCCGCCATATCATCCGCAGTTATCGCGACCGAAAACAACGAGCCTGCACCTAAGTTCACCCTGGATACGCCGATGGATCTGAATGGAAAATATCCCGTGCGGGAGATAGAACTTCAGTTTTTGGAAAAGGAGCCGCTCACCGCCACTGTGGTGTGGGGAAAGCTCTACCGTAAAAATATATTCGACAAATTGCGTTTCTCTTCGGGGCGCTCCTACGAAGATACGCTTATAATGCCCCATGTTTACGAAAATGCAAAAACCGTTTCGGTTATAAAAGGCGATTACTATTTTTACTTACAGCGCGCCTCCAGCACTATGCATAAAAAATATTCCTACAAAGACGCGGATGATTTTTTTGATTCGCGGGTAGCCAAAATCCTTTTCTATTATAAGCGCGGTTTTACGGACGCCTCTTATGATTTTGAGCGTCATCAGCTTGAAATGAATCTGCTGCGCCAGATGCTGTCGTTTTCTTCTTTGCCGGAAGAAGAAAGGGAACATTATACCAAAGAGTATCAAAGACGGCGCGATTGGTTTAACGCGCAAAACTGGGACATTCATAATTTTAAGACCAAGCTGGAACTTATAAAGGAGGAATTATGAAAGAGCCTGCGGTTTCGATAATTGTTCCCGTGTATAACTGCGCCGAATTCCTCCCTAAATGTTTGGGAAGTCTTGCGGAACAAACTGAAGAGAATGTTCAGGTTATTCTGGTAGATGACGGCAGCACCGACAGAAGTCCCGCGATCTGTGATGAGTATGCCGGTAAACACCCTGAGTTTGAAGTTATTCACAAAAAGAACGGGGGCGTTTCCGCTGCGCGCAATGACGGCATTTCCGCCGCGCGGGGCGCATATATTATGTTTCTGGACGGAGATGATTATCTTAGTGCGGATACAACAAAAGATTTACTGCGCTCGATTAGAGAAAATAAAAGTGATATAGCGACAATCACCAGTTCGGTTACGGTGGTAATTGACGAGTCCCCTTTGAATTCGATCATGTCCAACAGGCCAATAAAATTCAATGACGGCGTGTATTCCGCCCTTGATATTTGCCGGGAATATTTGGAAAGGGAACCGCTTTTGACTTCCGTTGTGTGGGGCAAGCTCTATAAGCGGGAATTATTCGAAGGACTGCGCTTCACCAGCGGAAAGGGTTTCGAGGACACGCTTCTTTTGCCTTCCGTATATCTTCGGGCAAAGACGGTCTCCTGTATTAACGGCGATTACTATTATTATGTTCAGCGGGCATCCAGCGTTATGCACAGTAGCTATTCACCCAAAAAATATAGTGATTTTCTCGACTCAAGAATTTTTAAAATTACCGCGTTTTATAACGGCGGATTAAAAGACGCTAATTGGACATTTGAGCGCCGTCTGTTTGAAGTATATCTTACCTATTTCAAAGAATATCTTAAACATCTGAACGAGGCGCAAAGATCCGCCGCCGCCGCGGAATATGAAAAACGCCTAAATTGGTACGGGGCGCAGGAATGGTTCGTTCGCGGCGGAAAAACACGGCTTGTTCTCCATTCAGGCGATGAGTATTGAGGTGATGAGTATTAAGGCGATGACTATTGAGGTGATGACTATTGAGGTGATGACTATTAAGGCGATGACTATTAAGGCGATGACTATATGATTAGTGTGGTGATTAAAGATGAAGAGGCTGTTCAATTTTCAGGATTAACAAACCAGACCTTCAAGGATTTTGAAGTAATAGCTTCAAAGGATTTGAATAAAGCCGTCCGGGATGCGCGGGGGCAGTATCTGCTGTTTTGGGACCCCGGCGCCCGCGCGGAGGATACATTCCTCGAAAAACTGGTGTCCACGGCGGAACGGGATAATTCGGATATGAGCGCCTGCAACACGGAGTATGTTTTTAAGGAGAAGGCTCCGCCCACCATATATCAATCGGCGGCGAATATTAGCTACACTCCTTTTAAGTCAATCAAGGACGGCGTTTTTGATATGCGTGAAATATACGCCGATTTTCTGGAAAACGAACCCACCGCGTTTTTCGTGAATGGCGGGAAACTTCTTAAAAAGGAATTGCTTTTTCGATTTTTGGAAACCGCTCAATTCAGGACCGGAAAAAATTTCGAACTGTTTTTCGCCATGCCCGACATCCTTCTTAAAGCCGGAACAATTTCGATTATAACGAAAAGCCTTTATAAAATAGAAATGGCTTCCAACGGTTTTGGAGAGCGCCTTTCGTCGGTGTGCCATATAAGGGATCTCTACGACGCATATATCAACAAAATTAGGTCCTCATATAAAAATGGTTTTGAAAAATTATCCTATCAGAAGCAGCGACGGATGCTCGAAACCCTCTCGACCCTGTGGACTCCCGCCGCAATGAAGCAGGGACTCGGCGGCGACGCGGACTTACAAACGGAGCTTGCTCAAAAAAGAAAATGGTACTCCGCTCAAAATTGGATTATAGAAAACGGGGAAACCTCTTTAATGATGGAGGAAGATAAATGAATCTGCATGAGCCTCTTGTTTCAGTGCTTATACCCTTGTATAACTGTGAAGATTACCTAGCGGAGTGTCTTGATTCAATTAGCTCCCAGACGTATAAGAATCTGGAAATAATTCTTATAAATGACGGGTCTACTGATTCCAGCGGGGAAATAGCGCGCCGTTATGCGCAAAAAGATAAGCGGATAAAATTTTTTAGTCAGGAAAACAAGGGAATTGCCGAAACCAGAAACAGGACATTGGACAGCGCAACCGGGGACTATATCATGTTTCTGGACAGCGATGATTATGTCTCTCATGATATTGTAGAGAAACTTTATGCAGGTATTTCCGAAAACGACTGTGATGTAAGCGTATCGGATTATGAAAATGTATTTGAAAGCGGCTACAATCCAACCTTTATGGCAACCGTCAGGACCGCATTAACCGGCGTCGAGCCCGTCGAAAAAGTGCTTTATGATTACTGTAATAATATGATTATTAATATCTCCGCATTATGGGCAAAAATGTACAAACGTGAATTGTTTGACAATCTGCGTTTTCGAAAAGACGTGGTAATAGCAGAGGATATGTTTATTATGACGGACTTGTATCTGCGCTGTAAAAAGATTTATCTTTGTCAGGATAAGATGTATTTTTACCGGCTCAGGTCTTCAAGCATAACTCATTTAAAAATTCCCACCGACAGGCATTACCGCGATTTCTTTGACGCGACTAAATATAAAATTACCCAGCCCATAGCACACGGGTTTACAAACCTTCCTTGTTTTATGGACGCCCGTCTGCTTGAAAGTGTTACGGAAAGCTGGAAGTATAAATTGGATAATTTTACCGAACCGGATATTCGCCAAGAGCAGCTTAAAGAACTCAATGCAAGGCGCGAATGGTTTGAAAAACAACGCTTTGAAATAAAGGACGGCAAAACTTTTTTGCGGGGGAGCCAAAAACAATGAAATGGGACGGATTGAGCCGGATTACCGGTGAAACTATTGATTTGGGCGAACAAACGGTCGTTAATCTGCTAAGGGAGAGCGCGGCGAAACACCCCGATAATATCGCCCTTGTTCACAAAGATTTTAGTATCTCCTATAAAGAATTGGACGCATTGACCGATTATTTGGCTCATTCACTTATACAAAACGGCGTCCGGCGCGGTGAAAGAGTGGGGCTTCTGATACCCAGGGGCGAACTGGTGTCCATAGGCGCGTATGCGGTATTAAAGTCCGGGGCGGCGTATGTCGCTTTAGATCCGGGCTATCCTTTGAACCGTCTTGCTTTTATAGCGGAGGACGCGGCAATAAAGTTTATCCTAGCGGATAAAAGTTTATCTCTTGATTTTAGTGAATTTAAAGCGAAGATAATTGATTTTCGCGCACTGATTGCGGACAAGCCCTTGGGGGGAGCGCATTATGATCTGCCAAAAATAAAATTAAGCGACCCTGCGTGTTTTATATACACCTCCGGCAGCACCGGAAAGCCCAAGGGCGTGGAACTTTTTCACCTCAATTTGGTTTCGGAGTTAAGATCCTATACCGCTTTGATGAGCATAGACTCCCGTGACAAGGTGGCATCTTTCGTTTCGTTTTCATTTGTTGCCCATACTGTGGATATATATCCCACCTTTTCGGCGGGGGCATGCCTGGACATATTAAGCGATGAAATTCGTTTAAGTCCTCAGGCGGTAAATGCATATATTACCGAAAATAATATTACCCTCGCCTTTTTCCCCACAGCCTTCGGAAAAAAATTCGCCGTTTCTGAAACCAACCGGACATTGCGGACGGTAACTGTCGCGGGGGAACGGTTTTTACCCTATGAAAAATTCACCTCGAATTACCTTGTCCGCAATGTGTACGGAGCCTCGGAAACCACCGGTCTGATTAGCGCCGCCCTTATCAATCCCCATGGCAGGGACACTTTTGTAGGGAAACCTTCTTACAACCACGCGCTCTATATTGTTGATGATACGGGAAATATAGTCCCCCTAGGAGAGAGAGGTGAACTCTGGGCGGCAGGACCGTCGGTGAGCCTTAGCGGGTATCTGAACCTGCCTGAAAAAACAGCGGAATCTTTTATAAAAAATCCATTTGAAGATAATAAATTATATGAGCGTCTTTATAAGCTTGGTGATATTGCTTCGATTTTACCGGACGGGCATATTCAGATTTACGGCAGAAAAGATTTTCAGGTCAAGATTCGCGGTTTTAGGGTGGAAACAGCAGAGATAGATTCAATGATTTCGCTTTTCGAAAATGTTGCCGAGTCCGTAACCGCCGCATTTACGGGAAGGGACGGAGAAAACAGCCTGGTAAGCTATATTTCCCTGGAGGATAAAAATAAAACTTTCGATAAAGCGGCGTTAAAAAAATACATCGGAAAAGAGCTGCCGCCCTATATGATCCCCGCCGCGCTGGTGGTCATTGACAGTCTCCCCCGAAACAATAACGGTAAAATAGACAGAAGCGCCCTGCCGGAATATGTACCGGAAACAGATACGCCGGAACACGCCGCGCTTCCCCTTAAGGGTCCTGAAAAAACCGTTGCCGGCATTGTTGCGGCGGTCCTGCATATCCCGCCTGACATTCTCGCAAGCAACACGGATTTGATGAGTATGGGGCTTCATTCCCTGCTTGTTTTTGAAATTATCAGCGAAATAGTCGACGAATTCGGCGTTGAAATTTCTTCCGGTGATATTATGAAATCCCCCTCAGTCCAGAACATTACCGCGTTAATTAAAACCGCAAAAAACGCGGGAACGCGGCTTAGTCAGCCGGCGCCGGACGCAAAAACCGGGGAAACGCGGAGCGAGAGGTTTTATCCTTTAAGCTCACATCAAAGATCGCTATTGGAGGGTTATCAAAGAGAGCCCTTAAATACCAAGGACAACATATCCGTAACCTGTGAATTTTCAGAAAACACGGATGTAGAAAAACTGAAAAGCGCCCTGGAAGCCGCCTTTTTGACGCACCCCATGATTTCGGCAAAGATGGTGAAGACGGAAAGCCGAGGCTATATGTGGGAGCGCCGACTCACTCCCGGTGTATTCATCGAAAGCGCAGAAATGGACGAGGAAACATTTAGGGGGGAAGAGACTTCTTTTATCCAGCCTTTTGACCTTACAGGAGGCAAAAGCCTCTACCGCGCAAAAATTTGCAAAATAACAGATTCTTCCCACAGGATAAGCTCTGTCCAGCTCCTCTTCGCCATCCACCACACCATATTCGACGGATTTTCCATGAAATTACTCTTTAATGATATTGCCATGGCATATAACGGGAAAAAACCCTTGCCAGAAAAATTTTCCGCATTTGAGGAAGCCGCATCGGAAATTGAACATATTTGTGAAACCGGATCGGAAAAAATATTCGATGAACTGGAGTCCCGTTTTATAAAATGCGGCGGCGCAACATTATTTTCTGAACAAAAAATTCTGGAAAAGCCCGAGGGATACCCCGAATTTCTCTTTAGTAAAAAAATTCCCGCCGGAAAAGTTGCTGAATTCTGTAAAAAGAACTCTGTTTGGCCCGACAGCGTCTTTGCAAGTGTCTTTGCGGCGCTTACGGCGCAGTATACCGGAAAAAATGATATTGTCTTTATAACTATTTTTAGCGGCAGGAACGACCATAAAAAAGCAAAGACCGTCGGCGTGTTTATAAAAACAGTCCCTCTGCTTCTCCATATTAATCCTCGAGCTTCGCCTGTTGAAAATTGCCGGCTTGTCCAAAAAGATTTGGATACGGCGCGCTTGTACGGGTACGCCTTTCTCGTAAAAAAAAGCAAAGAAGGCGGAAAACCCTTAAAAAGAATGCCCATGATGTATTTATTCAACGGCGACTTACTGGATACGGGTAAAATGCCCGTCATTGAAGGCAAAAAATTATCCTTGCATCATATTGATGTCCAGACGGAGGGCTGCGAACATCAGGCGGTCCCCTTGATTCCCCTTGAATTTATTGTCGCTGAAGAAGAAGAAAATTATTGTATCACCATAAAATACAATGCCCTGTTGTTTGATAAAAGTTTCATCAAAGGCTTTATTGACAAGGCAGATGATTATTTAACAAACTTAATCCAGGAGCGTCATTCATGAATGAAAAACAATACCCCTTGTCGGGGGAACAGTTAAAATATTATACCTATTGGAGCATGACGGGACGTTCTTTTATGATGCCGATAATGCTTCGTTTTGGTGAAGATGCCGATATAAAACGTCTTGGGGAAAGTTATCTAAAATGCCTTAATGCGCATGTTTTTTTAAAGGCGAATATAAAAATTATAGACGGCGTTCCCTATTGGCAAAGGCACGATTCCAGTGAAATCACGGTCAAGGTCATTGATCTTACTCATGAGGAATTTGAAAAAACAAAAGATGCTTTCTATGAGAGGCATGAAATGAATCCTGATATAACAAAGGATCCTCTTTACTTCGCTGAAATTTACCGTGTCGATGCGCGGGATGTATATATTGTTATGGTTTTTAATCATATTCTTTACGATGGATTCACCCACAACATTATCCTTGATGATTTAATCCGCGCTTACAACGCCGAAGATATTGAGAATGACCAGAAATTCGGATTTGAAGAAGGTAATGTTGAAATTGCTTACAAGCAAAGTGAAAGTTTTCACAAGACGCAAGAATTTTACGATGCCTTGTTTTCGCACTATAAAGGGGAATTAAAACTTTCAAAAGCGCCGAACGATTCAGATTGCACGGGGGTGAAGATCGTCAATGCTTTTCTGGATTCAGAAGAACTTCGCGCTTTTTTAGGAGAAAAAAAGATTTCTCCTAATATCATATTTCTAGCGGCGCTCTGTGACGCCGCGCATGCCGTAAGCGGCGAGGAATATATATTTCTTAGCACCGAAACGGCAGGAAGGGCAAAGAGGCAGCTGGAGCGGGAAGCGGGGCTCTTTGTAAGAAACTTTCCCCTGGGTTTTAAGGTGGATAAAAAATTAAAGGGCATTCAATTTGTTAAGTCCATAGAGGAGCAATATTATAATATTCTAAAAAATCATTCCGGTTATACTTCCGAAACGGCGGTAGAAAAACATGGATTCAAAATTAACTTTAACTATCTCTATCAGGCGGACGTATATAATTTTAAGCCAAACTATCCTGAACCAAAGTTTCGTGAAGCTTCAAACGAATTGATATCCAGAATTAAATTTATCAAAGACGCCGTTATATTTGACTGCGATGTTCAGATTCATGAATTTCCCATCCCTCAGCTTGAATATAAGCCTTATTATTGGATTAATATCAAGTATAGCGGCGCTTTATATTCAGAAAGCTTTATGCAAAGCTTTGTAAATACGATGCGCGGTTTTATAGAAGATCTGTATAAGGAAAATATAAACTGCGAAAGCATGAATGCCGCGCTTCTTTTAAGGGATTATACTACAAGTATCCGCCGCAAGATACATGAATATCCAGAACTTGGCTTTAAAGAATTTAAAACAACGGAACTAATAGAACAGGAATTGAAGAGCTTCGGTATTCCTTGTAGGCGGGCGCTGGAGACGGGAATCATTGGCGAATTTGTACCCGAAAACGCGGGGACTAAAACTCCATGCATTGCGTTTAGGGCGGATATAGACGCCCTGCCCATAAGCGAGAAGGTTGAATCCCCGTTTAAATCGCGCAATGATGGAATTATGCACGCCTGCGGTCACGATGCCCACGCAGCCATGCTTTTGTCACTGGCAAAATATGTTTCGGAACATAAAGATAAAGTAAAATGCGGGATAAAGTTTATATTCCAGCCCGGCGAGGAGACCCTCTACGGAGCAAGAAATTTACTTGAAAAAAATCCCCATATATTGGACGGGGTGGATGAAATAATAGCCCTGCATGTAGTACCGACAATTTATTCGGGGAAAATATTTTTGCGCCCAGGACAGGTCACTTCTTTTTCCGACCGGTTCCATATTAAAATTTTAGGTAAAATGGCGCACGGAGCCATGCCAGAAGCGTCGGTGGATGCCCTGTACATAGCATCTCTTTTGGTTAACGCCATGCAAAGCCTGTCCAGCCGACGGGTGTCGCCCAATGAGCCGGTGGTGGTATCCGTGGGAACCTTCCACGCGGGAACAGCGCCCAATATAATAGCCGGGACCGCCGAACTTTCCGGAACGGTACGCTGCGCTTCCGCAAAAACAAGGGACTTTCTTGAAAAAGAAATTGAAAACACCGTTAAGTCAATAGTCGCAATACATCCGGACGCAAAATATGAATTCGAATATACTCGGGGGCTTCCGCCGGTAATTAACGCCCCTGGTATTTACAAAAAAGCTTTAGGGGCGGCAAAAAAGGCACTGGGCGAAAAAAATGTGATAAGCCCTGAAACAGACGATTCGGATTTTCATACCGGCACGCTTACCGGCATAATTAAAGAAATGTTAAATAAAGCGGCAATAGCATCCGACGATTTTGCTTTCTATGCGGAAAAAAAGCCTTCCTGTTATTGTTATTTATTGGCAGGATATGACGGCAAGTTTCCCTATACACTTCACAATGAAAACATGACCATAAGTGATAACGCCTTAACAAGCGGCACGGCATTTTTAATAAGTTATATAAGCTAACGGAGGTATTTAGAATGAATATTGAATTAACAAAAAGCGGCGAAGAATCAATACTGGCGCTTTGCGGGCGTCTTGACACTCAGACCGCGCCCCAACTTGAAAGCAGGCTTATCCCGCTTTTTGACAGCGCAAAGGACATAATCCTTGATTTTGAAAAATTGGATTATATATCGTCCGCCGGTTTACGGGTTGTCCTTATGGGAGAAAAAATCGCCCGGATTAAAAGTGCAAAATTCAGTCTTCTTCATGTTTCTGAAAATATTATGGAGATACTGAAAGTAACGGGACTTCTTGACATATTAACCATAAAGACCTGATTCAAAATTATGCGCGGGCAAACAGGGGAAGGCAAGCTCGGGCGCGCCCTAGTCTAGTCCGTGATACGTCAAAACAAAACCTAGCCGAAAAAGTGGCTTGACATTTCTCGTTCAAACAGTCTATACTGACCAAGAGAGACTTTTATGAGTGTAAACGCTAAGTACAAAGACAGTGTATTTTCTCTTCTCTTTAACAACGCTGAAACATTGCGTGAGTTATATGGGGCGCTTGAAGGGATAAAACTGCCCCACGACATCGAGATTAACATCAACACCTTGAAAAATGTGCTTTTCAAAGGCAAACTCAATGATGTATCGTTTGTGTTTGGCACGCAGCTTGTTATTATCATGGAGCACCAGTCAACAATCAATCCTAATATGCCGTTGAGGATACTCATATATATCTCGAAGATATACGAAAAGCTAACTGCCAGCAAAAACGTATACGGCAGCAAGAAACTGACGGTGCCGCGCCCCGAGTTCATAGTCCTGTATAACGGCAAGGACGCGTATCCCGACGAGCAAACATTGAAATTGTCCGACCTATTCGCCGATGTGGCATCCCTGGGTATCAGCCGCGAGCAGATGCTGGAGCTGGAAGTCAAGGTGTATAATATAAACGTCGGGCACAACGAGGACAAACTTAAGCAGTGCAGGACGCTTGAAGACTACAGCATTTTCATAGCGAAAGCACGGGAGTATGAAGCGAAAGCCGCCGCCGGACGGAAGATAACCGAGCTTACCGTCGACGAGCGGGAAAAAGCTATGACGCAAGCAATACAGTGGTGTATAAATCATAACACCTTGGAAGAATTTCTAAAAGCAAACAGTTCGGAGGTAATCAACATGTTATTAGAAGAATGGAATCTAGACACCGCCCTGAAAGTGGAACGTGAAGAAGGACGTGAAGAAGGCAAAGAAGAAGGCCGTGAAGAAGAACGCCAAAACACGCTGTTCGTTCAGCATCTGTATGAGGAAGCCCAGCAACAGTATGAGGAATCCCAGCGTGAAATTGAGCGTCTGCGGGCACAATTGGGTCGGTAACGCCTTCCACTTTGCACGTACTGCAATATACTCGTAAAAGGCTACGGAGCGAGTTTATCACACGGGGGTTCTTATGGCAATGTTTGTACGTATCCGTTAAATAATACCCTTTAAAAAAAGCAGACTATGCTAAAATAAATTATGATGTTTCGTGGAGCAAGCAGACAAAAGGATAAAAGTGTCGCGGTAATTTCTGGCGGGTGTGCGATTTGTTTTGGCGATCCGCCTCCGCAAGCAAATGCGGAAATGAACGCACTGATACAATCAATGAAAAACGACATACAGAAACTGACAAGCGATAATCAGGAACTAAGCAGTGAAATAAAAACACTGAAGTTTGAAAACATAGTATTGCAAGAGACAAATGATTTACCTAAATTCCCGCAGTTGCATTTAACCTACAAACGCCAAAAGGTGCCAGAACCTGCCAAAACGGAATAAAACGTGCGAAAAACAGCAGGAACTGCAAAAAACGACTTGACAAAATCCTTTCAGTAGGATAAACTATAATTAACCTACCAGAGGGGGTGCAAGGTGGCGTCAATAACAAAACAGAGAGTCGGGAAGAATACATATTTATACGAATCGACATCATTCAGGGACGGACAGGGAAGACCCGGAAATAAAAAAATATCTATCGGG
>JAITNZ010000252.1 GCA_031290205.1 Spirochaetaceae bacterium | reverse complement strand
TTCAGCATGAAAAGGGCGGCGGCGGTGGTCACGGCGGCGCGCTTCATTACACATCGTCTGATTCCAAACCCGCGCTTCAGATTCGAGATTATCGCTTCTATCGCGCTCCTCCACTTCTTTAACCGCCTCTCCCTGTTCTCACTCGTTGTGATGTTTTACAGGCGGCACAGCCGCTTTTTACCATCCGTTTGATATGAAAACGGGAGACAAACGGGAGACAAAATAGTTGTCTCACAAAAAAGTGTCTCACAAAAAAGTTGACATTCCCCCACAACAATGGTATACTGTGTTTAGTTCGAGTGAAGAATCCGGGAGAGAGCAGGGATTATCTTGATGGTGGTTCCTGCCGCCGAAGGGGCAGATGCATAAAACTCTCAGGCAAAAGGACCGGATTCAGACGAAACTCCGAAAAGTCAGCGGCGCCATGCGCGGGAATCTCCGCCATGCTGCCGGAGGTCGCCTTAGGCGCCTCCGCCGAAGAAGCAATTTCTTTGTATCGGTCATTTTTGCCGTCAAGGGAAGAATCTTTCAGGCAAATAGACGGAGTGCAACCAAAACTTTGCGGCGAATTCAGCTTGTCAAAGTTGAGGAACGCTTTGTCCTATGACGAAGCGCACTTCTTAGCTCTAGGGGCGTCTGTTTTATGGAAAATAAGTTTGATTTAATTATTATCGGCGCGGGTTGCGCCGGCGCGGGTGCGGCATATAAGGCGCGCTCGCTCGGCTTGAGCGTGTGCATTGTCGAAAACCGCGATGTCGGCGGCACCTGCCTTAACCGCGGCTGCATCCCCACAAAAACGCTGCTGCACAGCGCCGCGCTCCTCGACGATTCTCGCAACGGTAGCGAATTCGGCGTGGAAACGGGCGAGGCGGGAGGAAAAAAGCTCGATTTCGCAAAGCTTTCCGCGTGGAAGAATACGGTAATCAGCACACTCCGGCAGGGGCAGACGAGCGGGCTTGAAAAAGCCGGCGTCGTCATCGAGCGGGGCACGGCGCGCGTCGAGGCTGCCGGAAAAGTCTCGATTGCCGGCGAAGGCGGGACGAAGATGCTCGAAGCGCGGGCTATACTCGTGGCGACGGGCACCGTTCCGGCAAAGGTGCCCGTTCCCGGCGGAAAACTCCCCGGCGTCTACACGAGCGACGACTTCCTCGAAGGGGAGGGGCTCTTCCCCAAGCGCCTGGTCGTTTTCGGCGCGGGGGTCATTGCCGTGGAGTTTGCCTTCGCCTACAGCGGCTTCGGCAGCGAGGTAAGCATCATCGCACGGCGGACGATTTTCGCCAGCCTCGAGCGCGAAATAGGGCAGACCGTTACGATGCAGTTCAAGAAACGCGGCATCGCCGTCTATCCGCAGTCCGGCATAGCAAAAATCGAGCAGGACGGCAACTCACTCAATGTGCATCTGCCTGATGGAAAAATCATCAACACCGATGCCGTGCTGATGGCGACCGGCAGGGAAGCGGATGCCTCATCCCTCTTCGCCGCTTCCTGCACGCCTGAAATCACCGACAAGGGCTTTATCAAGGTAGACGACTCCATGCAGAGCACTATCCCCGGCATCTTTGCCGCGGGGGAAATCGCCGGCGGCGTTCAGCTTGCCCACGCGGCGGAAGCAGACGGCGACTATGCCGGCGAATGCATCGCCCACGCACTCTCTGGCGGCGCAGGTGGCGCGGGCGGCGGCGGGTACGCCTCGAAGAAGCGGATTATCCCCGCCTGTGTCTACACGACGCCTGAAATCGCCTGCGCCGGCATGACGGGGGACGAGGCGAAGGCGCGGGGAATTCCCGCCGTAACGGGGAAGGGCGTCTTCGGCGCGAACGGCAAGGCATTTCTCGAAAAGCAGGAGCGGGCGTTCATCAAGCTCGTCTTTCATCAAGAAAACAAAAAACTCATCGGCGCCCAGTTTCTCTGCAACCACGCCACCGAGATGATCCCTTGGGCGGTGCAGTGCATCGAAGCGGGGATAAGCGCTCATCAGATTGAAGAGACGATTTTTGCTCATCCCACCTACAACGAGACGATCAAGGCGGCGGCGAAAGACGCGATAACGCGAGGGGGGCTCTAGCATAGTGGAAAACAGAAACCGCCTGCGTCAGTATCTTCATACTCACAAACACGACCACGCTATTGTGGAATACTCAAAACACCGTTTTGAATTTTTTAGTGATGGGGTGATGGCGATTATCATGACGATCATGGTGGTCGAGATACCAATTTCTGATATATTTTCTTTTGAAGAGGCGGGTAAGTTTCTTGAATCTATCATAATATTTTTTATCAGTTTTTTTATCGTAGGCTGGTTCTGGAATAAGCATCATCGTTTGATAGATAGGGTGCAAAAGTTAAACGGCAATATAGTTTGGAAGAATCTATTGTTTTTATTTTTTGTAGCCCTCTTGCCGCTCTTTACCAAACTGATGATATTAAATTCGAATAATATCATAACCGTTATATCTTATGATGTTGTGTATCTGATTGCTAACTTTTGTTTTTTTATCCTTACGCGCGAAGTATACCACCAGGTGCTGCGCGAGCTGCCCGATGAATTGCATAAACACGCAAAAAAAAGAGCAGTCCCCTTTATTGTCTACCTTCGCTATATAGCTCATGCGGTTATTCTTGTATGGTTACTGGCGGCGACAATTTTATTTCCAGATTTTTCAATGTTATTATATATAGTGTTTCCGATAATGTTTATGCTGTTATTATATCTTGAAAAAAAATTTGAACGATTGTAAAGGGCACGTCTAATAACTAGGGGCAGGCAAGATTGTGCCGAATTTGCCCGCAGTTTGAAGCCCAAAAGCGCAAGCATAATGGGTTTATGTTGAGCATTTTGGGCGAAAAAAAGTGGGCAAAGGCGGTGCAAGATTGCCGCGCATGAGTTATTAGACGTGCCCTAAAGGAGATGTGTTATGGAAAATTATTTTGAACTTGCCAATTCGAATGTTTTGTTCTTGTTGGTACTCATCCCCATCATTTTCGCGCTTGCCCAAGCGATATGCTTCGGCGTGCTTGCGATAAAACGGATGCGGGAACTCGGACTCGGCTCTCAGGTGAAGAAGGTCGTCGTGAATAGCGCGATCTTTTCTATCGTCCCGTCGCTGCCGATAGTCATCACGCTGGCGGCGTTGATGGTGGTGCTGGGGCAATACCTCCCCTGGTTGCGCCTCTCGGTCATCGGTTCGGCTATGTACGAGAGTATGTGCGCCGACATGACGATACGCGGCTTCGGCTTTGCGGGGCTGGGCGACACGAGCTTCCCCCCACAAGTTTTTGTAAGCATCACCTGGATTATGTGCAGCGTGGCGCTTGCATGGCCCATCTGCAACCTTCTGGGGCTGCGCTTCTATGATAAGCAACTTAAAAAGATGCAGACGTCCGGCGGCTTTATCAAGCGGGCGAGCATCGCGATGTTTATCGGGTTGATGTGTTATTTTGCCGTGCCGCGTTTTCTTGATTTTAAGAATCCCACCGGCATCGTGGTAAGCATCGTATCGGGCGGCTCCGTGCTGCTCTACGACTTTATCGCGACAAAAACAAAAATCAAAGTGTTGTCGGATTTCGCGTTCCCGTTGGCGATGATCACCGGCATGGTAAGTGCGATAATCTATGCGTCGATAGCAGGAGGTGTATGATGGCAAAATATGAATTTAGCAAATATGATAAACGCGTTCACAATCTAGGATTCTGGTCAACATTGATTATGGTGATTGCGATGGTTGCCGTCCCCTTCGGCATGCAAAAAACTTTTGATATTGAAATCGCCCTGGCTGAAACGCTGAAAGTTTTCTTTACCGCGGTAACGGTCTTCGCCCCGATAGCGATCTGCGAGTTCGTCTCTTACGCGCCGCTGCTCGGTGCGGGCGGTCAGTATATCGCGTTCGTTACCGGCAACGTGATGAACATGAAACTCCCCGCCGCAAAAAACGCGCAGAAAATCTGCAACGTCGAATCGGGCACCCCCGAAGCGGAAGCAATCTCCGCGCTGGCGGCGGCAGTTTCCACTGTAGTAACTACCCTCATCATAACCGTAGGAATGATACTCATCGTGCAGATACTGCCGGTGCTTCAGGCTGAGCTGTTTAAGCCGGCGTTCAGCAACCTCCTTCCGGCAATTTTTAGCGCCCTCGCCATCCCCGTCTTTGTCAAAGCGCTGAAGACGACCGCCGTTCCCGGCGGCATCTCGGTCATCCTCACCTTGGTTTTGAGCTATCAGGTGCTCTGCGCCGCGACCCGCCAATTCTATGTGCTGCCCGCCTTCCTCGTGCTGGCAGTTTTGTGGGAGTATTTTTTGTACCGGCGTGAGGCTCAACCATGAACGAAAACATCCAAGCGTGGTTTGACCAGAATAGCGGAAAGGTTATCGAACTTTCCGATGCAATCTGGGCAAAACCTGAAGTAGCGCTGAAGGAGCAGTTTGCCTGCACAGAGACGGCGGCTTTCCTTAAGGCGCAGGGCTTTGACGTGAAGACATTCGACGTGCTGACGGGTAAGCCCTCAAGCGAGCCGAACTGCATCGTCGCAAAATGGGGGGCGGGACCCGCCGTCGGCTTCCTTGGCGAGTATGACGCGCTTGCCGGTTTGGGGCAGGGACAGAAAAATTGCCCTGCCTGCGCGCCGAAAGATGGTCCGGGTCACGGTTGCGGGCATAATCTGATTTGCGGTACCTCCGTCGGGGCGGCTGCCTCGCTGAAAGCGGCGCTGGAAAAAGAAAAAATCCCCGGCACGGTGATTTTTTACGGCTGTCCCGCCGAGGAGACGCTGGCGGGAAAGGTCTGGATGGCAAAACACGGCTTATTTGAGGGCTTGGACATAGCCTTTGCCTGGCACGCCGCTCCTTTTGCGCTTACCGTGATGGAAGCGAGTATGCAGGCTTCGACGAACATCTTTTTTAGCTTTCACGGGAAAACTGCCCACGCCGCGGCGAATCCCGACCAGGGGCGCAGCGCGCTCGATGCCGCCGAGCTGATGAATGTCGGCGTTCAGTATCTGCGCGAGCATATCCCTGACGATTCGCGCATCCATTACTGCTATACCCATGCCGGCGAAGCGCCGAACATAGTCCCCGATTTTGCCGAGCTGAACTACTATATCCGCGCGCGCACGCGGAAAATTGACGACGAGCTTGTTACCCGTGTGGTCGATATTGCCAAGGGCGCGGCGCTGATGACCGGCACGACGATGGATTACCGCGTGAACTCAGGCTGCTACGAGACTTTTGTCTGCCACAGCCTGAACCGCCTCTGCCGCGAGTCGGCGCTGAAGGTGCCGGAGATTGTCTGGGACGACGCGGACAGAAACTTTGCGGCGGCGCTCTACAAGGCGGCGGCGGGGAAAGATGCCGAGGGCGAACTCCTCTGTTCGGGGATACCGCCTCTTGCGGGAAAGGTTTCCTCGATGACCGGCTCTTCCGATGTTGCCGATGTCAGCCATATTGTGCCGACGGGCATTATCTTTGGGCTGGGCATCCTCAAGGGGCTGCCCTTCCACCACTGGTCGGTAGTTTCCACCGCCGGTTCGGATATAGGGCGTAAGACTGAGGTTTATGCGGGTAAAGTGCTTGCCCAATGCGCCTTCGACCTCTTGAAGGCGCCCGATTCGATAAAAGCGGTTCAAAAAGCCTTTCGCGAATCGCGTAAGGACATGGCGCCTTACAAACCGGTGATGTAGGGGGAAGGCTTTCTCGGACGCTCTTTTCAAACTGAAGGGAAGAATGTTACATTGTAACAGAAATTACAATTTTATTTCATAGGAGAAAAAAATGAAAGTTGGAGTAATTAAAGAAATTAAAAAGCACGAGTATCGTGTGGGTGTAACTCCCAAAATGGCGGCGGCGTTCAAGACGCACGGGCACACCGTGATTGTCGAGAAGGGCGCGGGCGAAGGCTCGGCGTTCCCCGACGACCTCTACGCGAAGGCTGGCGCCAAGCTTGTCGGCAGCGCGAAGGAAGTTTGGGCTGAAGCGGACATGATATACAAGGTCAAGGAGCCGCTTGAGGCTGAATACAGCCTGATAAGGGAGAACCAGATTCTCTACACCTACCTGCACCTGGCGCCGGATCGCGCGCAGACGGACGCGCTGCTTAAAGCAAAGTGCATCGGCGTGGCGTTCGAGACGATCAAGGACCACAAAGGGCAACTGCCCTGCTTAAAGCCGATGAGCCAGATTGCAGGACGCCTTTCCATTCAGGAAGGCGCGAAATATCTTGAACGACCCTTCGGCGGTATGGGCGTGCTGCTTTCCGGCGTGCCGGGCGTTCCCCATGCCGAAATCGTCGTGCTGGGCGCGGGCGTCGTCGGGGCGAACGCGGTAAAGGTTGCCGTCGGTTTCGGCGCGCACGTTACTGTTGTGGACATCAACCTTGACCGGCTTGAATACCTCGAAGACCTCTACGGCAACAAGATCAGCACGCTCTATTCGACGCCTGAAAATGTCAGCGAAATCCTCCCGAAGGCAGACCTTGTCATCGGCGCGGTGCTGATACCCGGCTCGGCGGCGCCGAAACTCGTCCGCAACAGCCATCTGTCCACGATGAAGAAAGGCTCCGTCATCGTAGACGTCGCCATCGACCAGGGCGGATGCAGCGAAGCAAGCCATGTAACCTACCACGACGACCCCGTCTACATTAAAGACGGCGTGGTAAACTACTGCGTCGGCAATATGCCCGGCGCCGTGGCTAACACCGCGACTCTTGCGCTCGGTAACGCGACGCTGAACTACGGTTTAGCAATCGCCGACCTCGGCGTGGAAGCGGCGCTGAAGAAAGACGCGGGGCTCCTCGAAGGGCTGAACGTCTACAAAGGCAAGCTCACCTACAAGGGTGTCGCCGACGCGCACGGTCTTTCGTACACCGCGCCGCTGGATGTGCTGAAATAGTTTCGCAATATAAAAAAGATTTGACCACGAATGACACGGATATTCATGAAGATGAATGCGTGTTGTTCGTGGTTTCTCTCATTCCGCCTCAGGCAGTGCCTGTGCGTCGTCGCTTGCGGGAAAAAGGATCATCTCGTGGTTTGGGAATATCAAAATACCGGTGGCACACGCAACTTGGGTTTACGGTGCTTATGGCAGGTCTGATTTTGGAATCAGCCATGATGTTTTCGTCGGCTGTTCTATGAAGGTTGGGGGACAATGTAATATTTATGGTGAGTTCGGCGGACACTTAGGTGAAAACATAAAAAATTTCGTGTGTCGGCTCGGGGGAGTATGGCGGCGAGCGTGTGCGCGTAGCGCGTTACGCGCCGACCATGAAAGCCTTCCCCCTGTGGACATCTGTGGACAAATTCTTAATGCGCCCGCCCTGTCGGTTTTCATACCACCTTCCCCTTAACCCTCATACACTGCGCGAGCTATCGGCATGCGGCGTCCCATGCCGAAGGCGCGCGGCGATACTTTTAACACAGGCGGCGCTTGGCGGCGTTTGAATTCGGCGCGGGCTACCATCTTGATGATGCTGCCGGCAAGCTCGCGGTCGAAGCCGCGCTCGGCAATCTCTTCGGCGCAAAGGTTATTGAACAGATAGAGCTTGAGTATCTCGTCCAGCAGCTCGTAGGGGGGGAGGCTGTCCTCGTCCTTCTGGTTTGCCCGCAGCTCCGCCGAGGGTGGCTTTTCGATGATGGCGGGGGGGATGACGAGGGCGCCGCGCTCGTTAATCCTCCGGCAGAGGGCGAACACTTCGGTCTTGAAGAGGTCGCCGATAGGACCAAGCGCACCGTTCATGTCGCCGTAAAGCGTGCAGTAACCCATAGCAAGCTCGGATTTATTGCCCGTCGTAAGGAGCATCGAGTTCCATTTATTGGAAAATCCCATCAACAGCGAGCCGCGAACGCGCGCTTGCAGGTTTTCTTCGGCAATGTCAAAGGGGCGCCCCTCGAAAACGCCACCCAAGGTCGAAAGAAACGCCGTAAAAACGCCCTCTATCGGCAAAACCTCGTAGCGGCAGCCGAGTATTTCCGCCAACTCCTTCGCATCATCCTTCGAGCCCTGCGATGAAAAGCGCGAGGGCATGCTCATCGCCACGACATTTTCTTTTCCCACCGCGCGGACGGCGAGGTAGGCGACGAGCGCCGAGTCGATGCCGCCGGACAGCCCAAGGTGCGCCCGCGTAAAACCGCACTTCCCCATATACTCGCGGATACCCATCACGAGGGCGTCCTCCATGATGTCGAGTTCCGAGATAGGGGATGGGGGATGGGGGATGGGGGCTTCGGGAAGCCATTCAGCACTACCGGGGAAACTTGGGAACAGGGAACAGGGAACAGGGAGTTCAGTTCGTCAGTCTCTCGAACTACCGGGAAATCTTGCGGGGAGACACCTAAGTGTTCTAATCATAACACCCGTTCCCCGTTCCCCGTTCCCCGTTCTCCCTCTCCCCCATCCCCTTCCCCCATGATGAAAAGCTCCTCCTCGAACGCCTTTGCGTTGCTCAAGCTGTTTCCGTTCAATACGAACGAACGTCCGTCGAAGATGATCGAATCGTTGGCGCCGACGGCGTTGATATAGATGAGGGGGATATTGCCGCGCCGCGAGAGGTGTTGGGCAAGGGCGAGGCGCGCCTCGTGCTTGCCGGCATAGTAGGGCGAGGCGGACGGCACGACGAGCATTGTGATGCCGCGGTCGAGGAGTCGGCGGACGGGGTCCTCGGCGTATTTGGTGCCGGGGGTTTCCGTTTCGCGCCAGAGGTCCTCGCAGATGGCGATGCCGATGCGTTCCCCCTTGAACGCAAAACTCTCCCAGCGGTGGGCGGGCTCGAAGTTGCGCGCCTCGTCGAAGACATCATAGGTGGGGAGGAGCGTTTTTATCTGCTCGAAGACGAGGCTGCCCTCGTGGATGATGCCGTATGCATTGACGAGCGCCTTCCCCTGCACGGAATGGTTGTGGTTGACATAGCCCACGCCTGCGGCAATATCGGCGGGAAGTTCCCGTTGTAAGATGCGCAGGGCGCGAATGTTCAGTTCGACAAAGCGGTCCTGGTCGAGCAGGTCCATCGGGGGGTAGCCACAGACGGCAAGTTCGGGAAAAAGGACAAGTTCGGCATCCGCCTCTTTTGCCTTCCGTGCAAATTCGATGATCTTCGCGGTATTGCCGTCGAAATCACCAATAGTAGCATTGATTTGAGCTATTGCAATGCGCATGAGGTATTATACGCGATTACGCTGACGAAGGCAATACCCCAAACAAAAATTTACGTATGACACGCGGCGGTGCCTCAGGCACTTTCAGCCTTGCCTTCGGGAAGAAATGGGGGTGCAATTTATTTTTCGGGGTAAATTCTAAAGTGATACCTATATTGCTAACGGGGGGTCTGGGGGGGCACCTCGCCCCTCCAGCGGGGCGTTGCGGGGCGGCGCCCCGCAGAGGGGGTAGGGCGCAACGCAGTGCGCCCGTAGGGGGGAGACTTCCCCCTCCTTATACTGGATTATTACGATAGGACCGCCTGATTTACCCCGAATTTGGACGTGCCCCAAGAAATGGGCGATTCAAGACAGACAGCTGAAAGCGCCTGTGGCGCCCCGCAGCGCCCCCTGCGTAAAATCTCCTCTATCTAAGCGAAGGTAAGGCAGAAAGCGGCTGTGCCTCCTGTGCCGCTACAACGTTGCCGCAATACGG
>JAITNZ010000160.1 GCA_031290205.1 Spirochaetaceae bacterium | reverse complement strand
GCAGTTGCAAAACTTGGTATCGTAGTTTCGATATAGATAGACTTCATTTTCTATAGCTCCCCTCTGAACGCCTTGCGTAAAATTGAAGCGGGTAGGGCGTTGATATACGCCATCTGTTCCGCAACCCACATCTTTATCATTTTTACAGCATACATCTTTTGCTCTAAACAGTCTACGATGCGGCTCTGTTCGGGGAGGGAGGGAGAGCGATAAGCAATTTATAAACATCATCTCGATTAAGTCCGGGTATAGCAGAGGATTTATCTAATTTTTCAAGGTTTAGAATATCTAACAGATTATAGAGAAACTTCAAATCTGTTTCTACAAGCGGTTTTACATAATACGCTGTATCAATTATCCAACAAGGCACATCAGAATATTTTACTTCGCCGATTGAGCCTTTTCGTCCAACAATAATTGTCGTGCCATTTGTCATTGCGATATTATGTAATCCAATTTGTCCGTTGGAGCCATATACAGGAATATCACCATTTTTGCGTACATGTTGTTGCAAGGCATCGCCATAAACGAGTTCGCAAATATCCCCCATCCGCTTCCATTCCCAGCCGGATGGGAGTTGGGGGCTGTCATTTCGCGTTGTCCTCACTCATCGTAAATCGTTTCATTCGACACTTCCATTAAAACAATGATTGCCTTGCATTTTCAATCTCTTTGGTATACGATTCATCTATCTCTTTCATAAAAGGAGATTGCTTGAGTTTATCATAAAGGTTGAAAAGTCTACTTTTGGCCTTACGAATTACAAGGTCATAAACCATCGGGCGTGTTATGATTGTTCCATCGCGAGCGGTTCCTTCTCCCTCTAACCCTTGAGCAATAGATTGTCCAATTACAAAGCAAGTAACTTTCGATATTTTATTTTGTAACAGACCTTTATTAAAAAGTTCTATGGCATATTTCTTGGGTTGCTCTATTTCATCGTAGTTGAGTTTAACTCCTGGCGCTTTTAACTCAATTATTACTAACCGCCCAATACCATTTTCTTCAAAACTATCATCATAAGAAGGGCAAGAATATAAACTGATTGATGAATCGGTACTGATAACAAAATCAGGGCGGTTCGTTGAAGCTTTGGTTTTAACTCCAAATATATCTTGTATAACAGTAGTCATACCTTTATTTGAAGTGTACTCAATGCTTTCAAACTCTGGTCCAAAAATCCACAGCCCTCTTTCAAAGAGCGGTTGCAATTCATGTACTTCATCTGCTTTTTGCGCATTTAACTTTTGCTCAAGTTTTTTGAGTAATGTAATTCTGTTTTCGATTTCATCCAATACTATTTTGGCATACTCTACGGAATATTTTTGTAGAAGTCCGCTCAAATCATTAAGTTTATCAGCTGACAATTCATTTAACTGATATAGCAATTCATATTTTGTTTGAGATACTTCAAGATTGGCTAACACTGCCCCTAGTGTTTCAAGCTCCGGTTCATTTAAGCTGGGACATTTCTCTTGAACATCTTTAATAAACTGTTCCCATTTTTCTTTCTTAAGCGGTGACATCTTTTGTATTTGCGTGTTTAATGATTGTTTTACCCGGTAAAAAGATGCTTCCCGCTGGTCTTTTGTGAGTTCAATCATTTTATACCAAATAAACTTATAAACTCCGGCAAGAGTATCAGTAACTATTGGATCTGTTTTGGCAAATCCCGACCAGTCTGCTAACACATAATTATCAAGAAAATCAGCTATAACTATAAAAGAATAGCGGCGAGATTCCATTCTGCGACCATCAACATTAAACTGATTTGACGACAACCCATCCCAAGTTATTTCACCGACCAATCGATTATTAACTTTCCATGCAATTCCGTGATGTTTTAAGGTTCTGTCGGTATCGACCATATCAATAACAATGATTTTTACAAAATTTTCTCCGATAGATATTGTTGCATCTGATAGGTTTTTTTGAAAAATATCCTCAGAGGTCACTAATTTATTTTGAATAAATATCTTAAAGTTCTCATCCGAAAAAAAACGCATTCCTATTTCAGAACGAATTTCTTCTGTTGCTTTCCCATGTGCATTAGCGTTTTTCATTATAATTCTCATGCCTGATTTTGGCAAATGTTCAGTTGTATTATCCTTCGTCAAGGTTAATGGTTTTCCACCAATTTTTGATTTAACTACATAGTTGAATCCTGTTCCGGTTTTATCCGTTGAAGATATACAGTATTCGTCGGCAAAACAAAATCCCGCAAATCGACCTATACCATTTCTGCCAAATGCCAGTCGTTTTGACGGTAATCCATTATCATTTGCATATTTTCCATAAGTTTTGGTTCGGTCATAAGCCATAGTTGACCATATTGTTACAAACTCATTTTCAGAAAGTCCACACCCATTATCAGTAATTATAAGTCCATCTCCCTTTTCTTCCGGCCATTGAATGTGTACCACTGTAGCCCCAGCATCCCATGAGTTTGCAATTAACTCAATAATCGCGGTAACAGGGTCGGTTAAGAGTTTATTACCGACATATTTCTCAAGAAACCTATCTTCAAATAAAATAGGTTGTTCAAGCATTAAACCATTCTTCTTCTCACCCATCAAGTAATACCTCCCTTACTGGCAACTTCCCCATTATGCCATACTCATCCGTATTTTCATAGCATCCCGCACTGCCTTTTTCACGCCGCGAACATCCTTACCTTGTTTCCCGCATCAGTTCCGTCGGGTTGCCGCCTTTTTTCAAAGCCGCGAGGCCGACGGCTTTTCTGACGGCTTGCGCGTCAAAAAGGTATTTGTTTTCAAAAGCTTCTGTCCCTTCGCCCGCGAACTGCTTGGCTATGGCAAGTATAACCGCTTTGGTTTCTTCCGGTAAGCTACCCAGCCATGGGCGCTGTTTATAGGTAAAGCTAAATGCCCGTATCTGCCTTCGCTGGGGTTCCGCACCGTAGGCGATATTCACCAGGACATCATATATATCGTATTCGTTCATGCCTTCTACCTGCCGGACAATCGATAATTGTATATCGTAAAGAGAAGCTTGTCCTCGGCAAGACGTGTGCCGCATCCTATCATTTGGTAGAAAGATATGGGCGACTTCATATAGCGAAAAAAGACAATGTTTCGCACGGTGTTCTTTACTCGCGGCAACGCACCATGCGGCATAGAGATTATTCATTTCGTTTGCGACAAGTTCAGCGTGAATATCACGGACGCAAAAAACAATGGTCTTTTGCTCCGGTGAATCGCCGGAAACTCGTCCATCGGTTTTGGCGCCGAGGTTTCACCGCTCAATTTGTCAAACTCGACAAACTGACGACCGTTAGTTGAAAAAATATAGTTGACGTTCAGCCTGTCGCAGTCGGCGTAACGCTTTCCCTGTTCCAAGCCGAAAGACGGGGATTTATCTTCAGCTTTCGCTTCAATAAGAGTCACGGCGACCGGCTGGGTTTCGCTCGTTATTTGCAGGCGCAAAACATAATCGGCTCTTTTTTGTCGCCTGCGGGTTATGCCGTCGATGGTCTCGATGCCACCGGCGTTCTCCTCAACTTTGATATATTGAGCCATCCAGCCCCTTTCGTGCAGAGCGGGGTCTATGAGTTCAAATCGTGTTTGCGCTTCGTTGCGTGCCATTTTTGATAATCCTATTGCCTATTTTAGCAACTTATTGAGGTTTATGTCACCATAGCATAGCGTGTAACAGGTGGCACTGACTGTGGCACAAAAAAAGAGCGTCCCTTGCGGGGCGCTCTTTGCTTTCAGTCTACTCTACCACAAACTATTTCGTGTAGAGTTCCAGTGCGTGATAGTGGGTGTGCAAAAGCTTGTGAGCTTTTTCGCTGCCCGGTGTGCTAAGGAAATCCTTGTAGACGGCTGTAATATCGGGGTTCTGGTGGGAGCAGCGAATCTTTGACTTCGCGTCGTCCTCGTAGAGTCCCGCAGCGCGTTGGGTGCGGATTTCGTCGGTGGCGCCGTAGGGCTGCCCGCCGCCTGCAACACAGCCGCCGCGGCAAGCCATCACCTCGATGAACTGCCAGGGGGAAGGTTTCCCCGCCTTCCGGCACTCACGGATGGTGTCCAGCACCTTCTCGATGTTCCCCATCTGGTGGGCAACAGCGATTTTGATTTTGGTGCCGTCGAGGTCGACTTCCGCTTCCTTCACGTCAGCGAGCCCGCGGACGGGCTTGAAGTTTACATCACCGAGCTCTTTCTTCGTAACGAGGAAATACGCCGAGCGGACTGCCGCTTCCATGACGCCGCCTGTCGCTCCGAAGAGGGTGCCCGCGCCTGTGTAGGGTCCGAGCGGGCTGTCGGCTTCTTCGTCCGGCAGGTTCATGATGTCGATACCGGCTTGTTTGATCATGCGGGCAAGCTCGCGGGTGGTCAGGACGATATCGACGTCCCAGCCGGCTCCCGCGCTCTTCATGTGTTCGTCGCGGTGGCATTCCCACTTCTTTGCCGTGCAGGGCATAATCGAAACCGAGTAAACCTTTTTGGGGTCGACGCCGGCTTTTTGCGCCCAGTAGCCTTTTATCATCGCGCCCATCATCTGCTGGGGCGACTTTGCCGTCGAGAAGTTCGGGATAAAGTCCGAATAATACTTTTCCATGTAATCGACCCACGCGGGGCAGCAGGAAGTGATAAGCGGAATGTCCTTTGACTTTTCGGTAAGGCGTTTTACCAGCTCGGTGCCTTCTTCCATGATGGTAAGGTCGGCGGAGAAATTGGTATCGAATACCGTTTTGAAGCCGAGTTTGCGGAGCGCCGCATAGAGCTTCTTGGTAACGAGGTGTCCGGGCTTCATGCCGAATTCCTCGGCAAGGCCTACGCGGACGGCGGGGGCGAACTGAACGACCGTGTGCTTATTCGGATCGAGGAGTGCATCCCACACTTCCTGCGTTTCGTCGCGTTCGTAGATGGCGCCGACGGGGCAGTGGGCGGCGCATTGACCGCACTTGATACAGGGCGATTCGCCGAGCGGAACGTCGGCGGCGCTGGCGATCTTGCTTTTGATACCGCGCCCGAGGAATTCGATAGCCCATACATTCTGAACCTGCTGGCATACTTTGACGCAGCGTCCGCAGCGAATACACTTTTCGGGGTTCAGGATGATTGAGGGGTTTGAATCGTCAATCGGGAGCGCATTTTTAATCCGTGCGAAGGGAACGTCGCGGATACCGAATTCCGCGGCAAGCGTCTGCAATTCGCAGCTGCCGTTACGCGGGCACTTGAGGCAATCATTCGGGTGATTGCTCAGAATCAGCTCGAGCACCGTGCGGCGCACCTTGATGAGGTCCGCGTCGTGCGTCACGATGTTCATGTTCTCTTCGCAGACCGTCGTGCAGGCACGCGCCATACGAACCGCCCCGTTGGGAGCGACATTCTTGATGATACAGAGTCCGCAGGATGCCCACGCCGGAAGGTCCGGGTTGTAGCAGAGTGTCGGAATTCTGATGTTCACCTGTTTCGCGGCTTCTACGATAGTGGCTCCATTCCCCACCTGAACCGCAGTGCCGTTAATCTTAAGATTTATCATTTTTTTCTCCTATTACTTGCGGATTACCGCTTCTTTTTTACAATTACTGATACATTCGCCGCACTTGATGCACTTTGACTGATCAATAACCATGGGCGGTTTCTTTTTGGAACCGTCCGGGGGCGCCGTCCATCCTTCGACTGCGGTAATTGCACTGACCGGACACTTTTTCGCGCAGAGCCCGCAACCGATACAATTTTCCGGCAAAATGACGTATTGGGCGAGTTTTTTGCACTTGCCCGCGCGGCATTTATGGTCGCGGATATGTTCCAGATACTCCTCGCGGAAGTTCTTGATCGTCGAAGCCGTCGGGTTCGCCGCCGTCTGACCCAGCGCGCAGAGCGACGCCTTCTGCATCGCAAGGCTAATGTCCGACAGTTTAGCAAGGTCAGCCTCTTCGCCTCTGCCCTCGGCAATCTTGTTGAGGATTTCGAGGATCTGGCTCGTGCCGATACGGCAGGGGGCGCACTTTCCGCAGCTTTCGTCAACGCAGAAATCCATGTAGAAGCGGGCAACGTCGACGACGCAGTCATCCTCATCCATGACGATCATACCTCCCGAGCCCATCATCGAGCCCATCTTCTGCAAGCCGGCATAGTCGATCGGCGTGTCGAGGTCTTTCTCCGTGAGGATACCCCCTGAAGGACCGCCCGTCTGGACGCCTTTGAACTTCTTGCCGTTCTTTATGCCGCCGCCGATTTCGAAAATGATTTCGCGCAGCGTCGTGCCCATCGGCACTTCGACAAGACCGGAGTTCTGCACTTTGCCGGTAAGAGCGAATACCTTGCTCCCCTTCGATTCGGCAGTGCCCATTTGGGAAAACCACGCACCGCCTTTGACGAGTATCGCCGGAATGTTCGCCAGCGTTTCGACATTGTTGATGACCGTCGGCTTTGCCCAGAGACCGGCGATTGCCGGAAACGGCGGCTTCGGGGTCGGCATACCGCGTGAACCTTCGAGCGAGCGTAGCAGGGCTGTTTCTTCGCCGCAGACAAACGCGCCGGCGCCGAGCCTGATTTCGATGTCGAAATTGAAGCCCGAACCGAGTATGTCGTCGCCGAGCAGCCCCAGTTCCTTTGATTGAGCCAGAGCGATTTCGAGGCGGTGTACGGCGAGCGGGTATTCCGCGCGGATGTAGACATAGCCTTTGCTTGCGCCGATAACCTTACCGCACACCGTCATCGCTTCGATAACCGAGTGGGGGTCGCCCTCAATTGTGGAGCGGTCCATATACGCGCCCGGGTCGCCTTCGTCGGCGTTACAGACGACATATTTCTGGTCGGCTTGCACCTTCGACGTGGTATCCCACTTAATCCACGTGGGGAATCCCGCGCCGCCGCGCCCGCGTAAGCCTGAAGTCTTCAGTTCGTTGACGACATCCTCCGGTTTCCACTGAAAGAGCGCTTTTTCGAGCGCAACATAGCCATCGTGAGCAAGATATTCGCCGATTTCTTCCGGATTGATGACGCCGCAGTTCCGCAACACAACGCGGTTCTGCTTTTGATAGAAGCCGATAGGGGGAAGGTCGTTCGCGCCGCCCGATGCTTTCGGGGCGGACGAGCCGTCGGGATTTTTGTATTCCAGACGGGAAACTTCCTTACCCTGTTTCACGTTGACCGAGATAATCTCCGCCGCATCTTCCGGCGTAACTTCAACATAAAAATTGTTTTCGGGAAGGACTTTTACGATGGGACCCTTTTCGCAGAACCCGAAGCAGCCGGTCTTGATAACTTGGACTTTATCGCCCACACCCTGTTTTTTCGCTTCATCCGCTAAATTTTTGTAGATTTCGTCACCCTTATTTGAGTGACAGGCGGTTCCGGCGCAGGTAAGAATATAGTGGGTGCAACCCGGAACTTTTCTAAATGCTTTTGTTTTCTCTTCCCGTAATTTACGGAGAGAATCCAAAGTCAATTTCGACATAGTGTTTCTCCTTAAAACTTGAAATAATTTTTTTAACATGGTTTCCTGCTATTTATACTTCGCAAAAACTTCCGGCAATTTTTCGGTCGTAATTTTTCCGTAAGTATCGTTGTCAACGGTCATAACCGGCGCCAACCCGCAACAGCCTACACAACGCACTTCGTCGATGGAGAATAACCCATCTTCAGTAACGGCGCCGGGCGCAATATTGAGCAGCTTTCGTGCCCCTTCAAGCGCATCTGCCGACCCTTTCAAGTAGCACGCTGTTCCCAAACACACCGAAATCCGGTGTTTCCCCGGCTTTGAAGTCTTGAAGAAGTGATAAAACGTGACCACTCCGTAAACTCTCGCCAAAGGAATTCCCGTCAATTCCGAGATTTTTTCCGCTGCAGGACGGGAAATGTAACCAAACGTTTCCTGTGTTTTGTGCAGCACCATAATCAGACTCCCTTGTTTTGACTTCCACTCGTTAATAAACGAGAGTAATTCCTGAGGGAATTCAATTTTTTCCGCCATAAATGCCTCCGCAATAAAATTTTTTTTGGCTGGACGTTAAGCCCAATCCAAGAGTCCGCCGGTCATCGCGAGAGACCATTGCACCCATGCTATTCATTGTAAAGCCACTTTGCAAATAAAGCAAGCATTTTTTTTGACAGAGCGAACAGCCGAAATGAAGATGTAGATTGGCTGAGAAAGCTTCATCCCAAATGGGGCGCCATCAACTCGATAGGAATGATTGAATCGACACGGACGACCAAGTATAAAACCACCGGCAAAGATAAAACCACGACGGAACGGCGCTTTTGTTTACTAACAGGGGCATCAAACCCCGTATCAGCCGCAATCCGACACGGGACGCACCGGGTGCACTTCCAAATTCGTGGTAAATCAGCCGGCACTATGGTAGTAATCCAGTAGAGGAGGGGGAAGTCTCCCCCTACGGGCGCACTGCGTTGCGCCCTACCCTCTCTGCGGGGGAGTGCCCCCGCAACGCCCCCCCGTCAGCAATAGAGCATTATCACACTTTTGGAATTTACCCCGAAAAATAAATTGCACCCGGACGCACCCTTCGCTATGCAAGCAAGCCGCATCAGCCACTTTATATGTGGGTCTCTCAGTTTTGCGCCGCTCTCGCGACGTGTATCAAGTCTTGAAGCCGACCCGCAACTATTTGCCACGACGTGAGGGCGCACTGGGGAATAGAAAACTCATTGCATTATGTGCTTGACGTAACGCTAGGAGAAGACAGCAGCCGGATTAGAAGCGATAATGGACCGGAAAACATGGCTTTTATTCGAAC
>JAITNZ010000095.1 GCA_031290205.1 Spirochaetaceae bacterium | reverse complement strand
TTCCCCTGGATGACGGCGATACAGAACGTGGAGTTTGCCCTCAAGCTGCGTAACGCCGGCAGGGACGCGGGACGCGCGCGCCTTAAAAAAAACCAGATAAGCGACCAGGCAGCGTTCTACCTGAACAAGGTGGGACTGGGGGTTTTCGCGCACAAATACCCCTCGCAGCTCTCCGGCGGTATGCGCCAGCGTCTGGCGCTTGCCCGCGCCCTGTCCGTCGAGCCGAAGATCATCCTGATGGACGAGCCTTTTGCCGCTGTGGATGCTCTGACGCGGGAAAAGTTGCAGGACGAACTCTTGCGGCTCTGGGAGGAAAGCGCCCGTGCGGGTGCGCCGCTCACGGTGGTTCTGGTAACGCATGAGGTGCCCGAAGCGGTCTACCTTTCCGACGAAGTGGTGGTCTTCTCGCCCAGCCCCGGCACGATACGGAACATCATCCCGGTAGAAGTGAGGCGCCGCCGCGCCCGCACTGACCCGGCGCTGATCGACATTCAGGAGCGGATTTTCGCCCTATTCCAATACGACCTGGATCAGGAAAGCGAATATCAGATATGAAGAGAGGGGATGATGGAGAATGGATGATAGATGATGGATGGGGGATGTAGTGAAGGAGTAGGGAGTAGATTTTTTATTCGAACTATCAGAATATTACTTGGAATATACTGATACTCCGAAGTAAAAATCCATAGTCCATAATCTATAATCTATAATCCATTATGGGAAGAGGCTTCCCTCATAAGGAGTTATAAATGGAAACAGACTACAGAGGAAAGATTTATGACGACATTACTGCCGCACGGGGTAACACGCCGCTGGTGCGGCTGGCGAAGCTGGGCGCGGAGCTGGGCGGGGTGATTCTGGCAAAGGTGGAATCGTTTAACCCGATGAACAGCGTCAAGTGCCGTATCGGGGCGGCGATGCTTGATGCGGCGGAGAGGGACGGCAGGCTCAAGGCGGGGGGGACGGTTGTCGAGCCGACGTCGGGGAACACTGGCATCGCGCTAGCGTTTGCCTGCGCCGCGCGGGGGTTTAAGCTGATCCTGACGATGCCGGAAACGATGTCGGTGGAACGGCGGAAGCTGGCGGCGATGCTCGGCGCCGATGTGGTGCTTACTTCGGGCAAGGACGGGATGAAGGGGGCGATACGGAAGGCCGAAGAACTGGCGGGGCGCATCCCCGGCGGCTTTATGCCGCTGCAGTTTGAAAACCCCGCCAACCCCGAAACGCACCGCCGGACGACCGCCGAGGAGATTTGGGCTGATACCGGCGGGAAGGTCGATGTCTTTGTCGCGGGGGTCGGCACGGGGGGGACTATCACCGGCGTGGGGGAGGTGCTGAAAGAGAGAGCGCCGGCGGTGAAGATAGTCGCCGTGGAGCCGGATGCGTCGCCGGTTCTTTCGGGCGGTCTGTCCGGCCCCCACCGTATACAGGGCATAGGCGCGGGCTTTGTGCCTAAGGTACTGAACCGCGCCATCATCGACGAGATTATCCGCGTGACGAACGACGATGCCATCATCACCGCCCGCACGCTGGCCCGCACCGAGGGGATACTCGCCGGCATATCTTCAGGCGCCGCGGTATGGGCAGCCCTGCGGATTGCCGCCCGTCCTGAAAACGCCGGCAAGACCATCGTGGTGATATTGCCCGATTCGGGGGAACGCTACCTGTCGACGCAGTTGTCGGATGTGGATACGAATGAAGAATGAACGCCCTTTTCATACTGAAGGCGAGGGATGAAAGTGTCTGCGGCACCTTGACACGGTACAAACAATAATATAATGTTCTAATATGAAGAAAGTTGTTTTTTAGGAGAGAAATGATGGAAATATCAGAAAAGGTGCGGAAATATTTGGAAAAAAAGCGGGAGAGCTTTGAATTAGAACAGTTCTTACCGCAAAAAAAGGATGAACCGTTCGGTTTTATTCCTAGAGGCTACGCTTTTACCGGTGAGTACGTATCGGGAGAAAAAAAAGACCATGAAAATTTACAAATTCTTGAAAAGTGGTAGCCTGTGTCTTTTGAATTTTTAGATGATGAACGTTATCGGAAGTCTTTAGCCTCTGTTTTTCAGGATTATTATTTTGAACTGGAAGGTATAGTTGAACTGGCTACTATCGAAAATCATGGTATTCGTCCAGAAGGCCTGACTAACGAGATTTACGCCTTGTTTCATCATATAAGCCGCAGTCTCTGTTCGATCACCGATGTTGAACAAGCCGCCGCAGAGATAGATCGCGCAAAGAAGACCCATTTAAAAAGGGCCATTTTGGATTCCTATAAAATCACCATAAATAGTCTGTTAAAAAAAACTGATAGCAAAGTAGATTTATTGGAAGACTTAGCCGCAGATCCGGATTATAGAGAATCTATCTGTAGTGTTCTGGAAGATATAAACCCGCTTAGAAAATTCAAAAAGAAAATCAAATTTTTATATTTAGATGCAAAAAAAACTGAGCGCAAAGGAGATACGGATGTCGCAATATCTTTGTATAACGCCTCGCTTGAAAAGTGCGTTGAATTGTCAGAAAAAATTGATGAGATAGATAATAACAGTACGTATCTATTGGCCTTAAAACGCATAAAAAGAATCGAAAAAGCAAAATAGACATTCATTACTCGTAGTTATTATTAGCTGCATATTAACCGCTTTTTTCTCAAGTATTATGACATATCTTGTTGCTAATGTATGGGGTCCGTCGCTGTTCCATTAGTTATTTATCGTGAACGCATGGGGGTGGGGGAATAAGACAATGAGGAATGAGGAAAGAGGAAAGAAAAATAATGAAGTATAAAAGAAATCTACTGCCAAAGGCATTACTCATTGCTAATTGCTCATTGCTAATTTGTTTCGCTTGTTTGCCGCAAAAGGAATTGGACGATCCGCCTATCATCACCTCGGCGAGTTACCAGCACACGCTCTACAACGGCGGGCGGCAGCCCATCGATGCGCGAGCGGCGAAAGACGACACGCCTGAGTTCATCGTCACCTATTTTCTCTCCGAAGAAGCGATGCTGCGGAACGAGGGCGGCTTCTCCGAGGCACCCAGCGAGGTGGGGAAATATTACGTCAGAATAGAACGCCCGGCGGGAAACGGCTACCGCGCTGGGCCTGACGTAAAGGTGGAGTATTTTATCCAGAAGCCGCTGGGGAGAGCAATGAGCAATGAGCAATGAAAGATTTGGCTGCCGCGAGGTATTGTTTTAGCATGGTGTTATCATCAGACTATCATAATATTTCACGGTAGTCTTGTTCCCTGTTCCCTTTCTGCGTGAATCGCCCTTCTCATAGTGAAGGCCAGGGTAAAAGGTGCCTAGGGCACCCTGCGGCACCCTGTGGCGGTCAGAAAATACTCGTGGAGGCGGGGGTCGGATGTGAGTTCGGGGTGGAAGGCGCAGGCGAGGAGATTGTCCTGTTCGGCGAGGAGGATTTTGCCTTCGTGACGCAGTAGGACCGTAACGTTGGTATGGGCACTTTCGATAAACGGCGCCCTGATAAAAATAGTGTGATAGGGTTTTTCGCCCAATACCGGAATGGTCATATCGGCCTCGAAGCTCGCCGCCTGGCGGCCAAAGGCGTTTCGTTCAACGTGGGT
>JAITNZ010000041.1 GCA_031290205.1 Spirochaetaceae bacterium | reverse complement strand
GCGACGGCGTTTTCATTTACCACGCTGATAGTATCCGAGATGGTCGGCGCGAAAGCGGGACTCGGCTTCTACATTAACTGGGCAAAGGGCTGGGGCAACTATTCAAAAGTATATGCCGCCATCATCATCATCGCGCTTGAATTTTCTATTATCGTCGCAATCATAAGCGCGATACGCTCAATCACCTTGCGCTGGCAGAGAGGTATCGTGCGATGAATTTGATTGCTAACGGCGAAACATTAATTACGATACAGAATGTTGACCGAATTTATCTTGATGTCAACGGTAATCGTATCTATGCGTTAAAGAACATCAATCTTGAAATTAAAAAGGGTGAGTTTATCACGTTTATCGGGCCTTCCGGCTGCGGTAAAACGACGCTGCTCCGCCTCATCGCCGGCCTTGACAAACCGGAGGAAGGCAAACTGCTCTTTGAAGGCCGCGCAATTTCAGGCCCCGGCTTTGAGCGGGGTTATATATTCCAGCAGCCGACACTCTTTCCGTGGAACACGGTGGAAGAAAATGTCGCTACCGGCCTTCACGCCCGAAAACAGTACGCCGTAAAAAAAGACCTCATCAAAGATTATATCAATATGATAGGGCTTAACGGTTTTGAAAAGACTTACCCCCACCAGCTTTCCGGCGGCATGGCGCAGCGCGTGGCAATCATAAGGGCGCTTATCAACGAACCCAAGGTGCTGCTCCTCGACGAGCCGCTTGCCGCGCTGGATGCTTTTAAGCGCATTGAATTACAGAACCAGTTGCTTTCAATTTGGAAAAAAACGGCGGCAACCTTTGTGATGGTAACGCACGATGTTGATGAGGCGATCTATTTAAGCGAGCGTATCGTGGTGATGTCGCCCCGTCCGGGGCAGCTTGTGCATATCGTGGATATTGATTTGGGCACGGAGCGGAACCGAGGCGGCGACGCCTTTACCGGTTTGCGTAAAAAAATATTGAAGCTGCTGCAAAATATCATTGCCGCGCCGCCGCCTGATTGGGTGATATAGATGGAGAAGGCAACACGCTCTCCCCCTCTTTATCAAACTTTGTAATGGTGCTAGAATGGACACTATTACAAATATTAGGGGGATTAATTATGAAATTTCTTGAAAAGCTAAGCGGGGTAGTCGGAAAATTTATGGCAATCATCGTGATTGTTATAGCGGCTGCGGCTTTGTTGACACCTGCCTTGAACTGGATCAAGACAAGCTGGGTGAACACGCTGCTCGGTATCGTTATGTTCGGCATGGGGCTGACGCTCCGGTTATCGGACTTTAAGATGGTTTTTAAGAGGCCGAAGGATGTTATTCTGGGCTTTGTTGCCCAGTTTACCCTGATGCCTCTCATTGCGTTTCTGCTCACCCGTATTTTCAGTTTGCCGGTTGAGCTGGCGGTTGGTGTCGTGCTGGTCGGCACCTGTCCCGGCGGTACATCTTCCAACGTGATGACCTACCTGGCAAAGGGTGATGTCGCGCTTTCCGTTACGATGACATCGTTTTCCACGTTGCTCTCGCCGCTCCTCACACCGCTTTTGACATTGCTCTATGTCGGACAGCAGGTTGATGTGAATGTCGTTAGCATGTTCCTTTCGATTGTAAAGCTCATTATCGTGCCCATCGCGCTCGGGTTAATCTGCACGAGATTTTTCAGCAAGATTACGAAGCAGGCGGCGAAGGTGTTGCCTCTTATTTCGGTTATTGCCATCGTGATGATTGTCGCGGCGGTCGTCTCGGTAAATGCGGCGAAAATTCTGGCAAACGGCTTCCTCATCGTCGCTGTTGTCGTGCTACACAATATTTTTGGTTATGCGACAGGTTTTGGACTTGCAAAGATATTTCGGAGCAAGAGACCCAAGGCTACCACGATTGCGATTGAAGTCGGTATGCAGAACTCAGGGCTTGCCACCAGTCTGGCGCTCACTCATTTTGCCGCGATGCCGCTGGCGGCGATTCCCGGCGCCGTTTTTAGTGTCTGGCACAATATCTCGGGTTCTATCTTTGCCAACCTGATGGTGCAGGGCAATGAAAAAATAAACGCATCCGAGGCGGCTTAGCATCGGCAGTTCCAGTCTGGAGTTGGTTCCAGACTGGAATTAAGGGCTTGGTGTGTAGCGCCTGCTTAATTATAATTATCGCTTAATCTTCTAATTGCTAATTGCCGCTCAATACCGCAAAATTTATTGACTATTTTTCAAAATGGAATTATGTTATTGCCACTACAACAAATTATGGAGCACTAAAATGGAACCAAAACTGGTAAAGTTTGAAATCAAAGAATTACCGGAATTATGTGTTATTGGAAAAGAGATTCGTGTAAAAATGTCTGAATTGGGAAAAAACAACCCTCTCCCGGCATTTTGGGAAAAATGTATGAATGAAAGCATTTTTGAAACTATTGAAAAAACATTGCGCGAAAATATTTATGATCCCGCGTATGTTGGTTTTATGAAAATGCTTAACAAAGACGAATTTATAAATGTTTGCGGTATGTTAATAAAGCCGGATGTAAAAGCGCCAGAAGGCTTTGTTAAATATGACATTGAATCATGTACGATTGGCATGGGGTGGATACAAGGCCCGTATCCCGATATTTTTATGGCGGAGCATATACTTACCGAAGAAGCGGTTAAAAATGCCGGATATAACTATGATGTTACAAAAAATTTCACATTTGAATTGTATAACTCTCCACGTTATACAAATCCCGATGAAAACGGCAATAGAATTCTTGACTATTATATGCCTATAGCAAAGGAAAAATAAAATCCCCGCCCGCCTGTTCTCCGCTCAAGGCAGGCGCTTGCCTTTCGGCTGGTTTTTGTATATATTGAGTGTATGAGTACATATTCAATTGCGTTTGCCGGAAAAGGCGGTGTCGGAAAGACCAGCACATGCGGGCTTTTAATCAATTATCTTGCTGAATCGGGGCGTAAACCGATTCTCGCGGTTGATGCGGATTGCAACGCCAACCTCAACGAAGTGCTCGGCGTAAAAATTGAAACAACGCTGGCCGATATTCGGGAGGATATTGCACGGGCCGAAATTGCCGATCCGAGCCCGATACCGACGGGCATGACTAAGAAAGAATACGCGATTTATAAATTCGGTGACGCGCTTGCAGAGGAAGATAATTTTGACCTCCTGGTGATGGGCAGAGGGCAGGGGCAGGGTTGTTATTGCTATGTCAACGACATACTCCGCGACCAGATTTCAAAATATTATAAAAATTATAAATTTCTGGTGGTCGATAACGAGGCGGGTCTTGAGCATATCAGCCGCGGGATACTGCCGCCTGTAGACTTGATACTCCTTGTCAGCGATTGTTCGAGGCGCGGCATTCAGGCTGTCGGCAGAATCGCGCAGATGATCATCGAACTGAAACTGCCCGTTAAAGAGACGCTGCTCATCGTAAACCGCGCCCCCGGCGGTGTCCTCGACGACGGCATCAAAGAAGAAATTGCCATGCAGAAACTCAACCTTTTGGGTGTACTGCCCAACGATGACACGGTGTATCAGTATGACGCCGCAGGAAAGCCGCTTGTTACGCTGCCGCCGGACGCGCCGGTGAAAAAAGCGCTTCACGCGATTTTAGACAAACTGAAACTCGCCTGACTGTACTGCCCACCCTGAAATCCGCAAGTTCAGCGTTGGCGGGACATGAAATTCGCCTGACAGCCTATTCCTGATCTTCTTTTTTGAAAAAGAAATCGTCCTTAAAGTATTTTTTCAAGAGGCCCTCTGAAACATGGTCGGCAGTGTTCATCTGCGCGAAAAGCGCCTCGTGGAAACCTTTGTTGATATAGAAACAACCCAGCAAAAAAAAATCGGCGACTTTCGGGATTACAGAAAGTGTTTGATAGAGGGTGAACGAACTGTCCATGATGCACTCGCTTTCAATGTATTCAAGCACAACTTTCTGGGAAAGGCGCAGACCGTAAACCGACTCCGAGAGCGGGAAACCGTGCTGAACGCTGCCTTTGCCGAATTTCACAAAATAAGCGCCGAGAACGCTGCGATTCAGCCCTTCTTCAAGAAAACCGGCGAGTTGCGGGAATATGGCCTCGCCGATTGCGACAAGCGTCTCATCGCTAAGCACATTGTAGTGCTTTAATTGCGGCGCCTTACGAATCTGGGCTGCCCAGCGCCCGGCGAGATGCTTCGATTTAAATTTGAGCGTATCAATAAGAACCCGGTCAATCACCAGATAACCCTACTACAAAACCGCCCCCTTTATCAACCCCCAAAACAAGTAACAGAGAGCAGGGAACAGGGAGCAGGGAGCAGGGAGCAGGGAGCAGGGAGCAGGGAACAGGGAACAGGGAACAGGGAACAGGGAACAGGGAACAGGGAACAGGGAACAGTTCCGCTCCGTCAATCTCTGATACTACCGGTGGCTTTCCCGATAGTATCAGATACTACGAAGCAAAATCTTCCATTCCTCATTCCTCATTCCTCATTCTTCATTGCTCCCTTCTCCCTTCCTCATTGCTACCTTCCCTATTCTCTTGCCTTTCCGCAGTTGCAAAACAAACGTTACCGCTGTTGCGAGTAGTAATAAAAATTGCGGGAGCAACGTCTCCAGCGTGGGGTAGATGCCCAGAATGTCTACCGTGAAATTAAAGGGCAGCATC
>JAITNZ010000029.1 GCA_031290205.1 Spirochaetaceae bacterium | reverse complement strand
CTCCGTCTTGCCCCCAGCCGCGTCGGCGTCCGGCGCCCCCCCCCCCCCCCCACAGCTCCGCCTGATTTACCCAGAATTTGGAAGTGCACCCGAGCTGCTGAAGGTAGCTGGACAAGGGCAACCCTTTCTGTTACAGTGAGCTATCATGATTGTGATGAAATTTGGCGGAAGTTCCGTGGCGAATGGGGAATGTATCCGCCGCGCGGCGGAAATTGTGCAAGCCCGCTTGGAGCGGAAGCCGGTTTTGGTGCTCTCCGCGATGGGCGATACGACCGACCATATCCTTGCGGCGGCGGAAAAGGCGCTGCATGACGGTCCCCACACCGTCGAACCGTCGCTGGAGCTTATCACGGACATCCACCTGCGCGCGCTCCGCGATCTCAAACTTGCCAAATCGGTGCCTGAGCATATCCGCCCCCTCCTCGCCGAGCTTGCCTCGCTCTTAGCCGGTATTTCGCTGATTCGGGAGCTGACGGGGAAGACCCGCGATTTCCTCGTGTCGTTCGGCGAGCGGCTGTCCGTCCGCGTCTTCGAGATGTATCTGCAATCTATCGGGATGAACGCGCGAGCCTGCGACGCATGGGAGGCGGGACTGCTCAGCGACGCGGACTTCACTCAGGCTGAGCTTCTTGATGAGTGTTACCAGAGCGTCCCCGCGGCAATCACGCCGCTTGTTGACGCGGGGGTGCTGCCGGTGGTAACGGGCTTTATCGCAAAGTGCAGGGACGGGAGCATCACTACCTTGGGGCGCGGCGGCTCGGATTTAACGGCGACCTTCATCGCCGCCGCCTGCCGTGCCGAAGAGGTGCAGATATGGAAGGATGTAGACGGCATCATGACTTACGACCCCCGCATTATCAAAACGGCGCTGCCTGTTTCCGCTATTAGCTACGAAGAAGCGGCGGAGCTTGCCTTCTTTGGCGCGCAGGTCTTGCACCCGCAGGCGATGCTTCCCTGCGGCAAGACGGGGACGCCGGTTATCATAAAGAATTCATACAAGCCCAGCGCCGCGGGCACGAAGATAAGCGGGCACGCGGACGGCGCGCCGGTGAGGGCGCTTGCCTCACGCTCTGATGTTACGCTGATAGACATCGTATCCGTCCGTATGCTCGGCGCAAGTGGTTTTCTGGGTGAGGTTTTTGCGGCGTTTGCGCGGCATAAGATTTCTGTCGATATGGTAGCGACGAGTGAGGTATCAGTGTCGATCACCCTCTCGTCAGATAATGACCTCAGCCTGATTAAAAAAGAGCTCTCGCGTATTGCGAACATTGAAGTAAAAACGAAGAAGGCAATTGTCACGATTGTATGCAATATCGAAAAGTCGTCGCAGATATTGGAACGGGCTTTTGGCGTATGCGCGAAGCTCGGTGTGCAGGTGCAGATGATTTCGCAGGGAGCGAGCAAGGTGAATATATCGTTCATCGTCAACGACACCCAATCGGAAGATGTCGTCCGCGCCCTGCATAAAGAATTTTTCCCGCCGCCACAGGCGCATTGAACGCCCTTTTCATAGTGAAGGCAAAGCATGAAGGTGCCTAAGGCACCCTGAGGCGCTTTCAGCCTTGCTTTTGGTATGAGAAGGGCGCTTGTTACGCAGGGATGGCATGGCACCAGGAGGTTACTATGAAATATAAAGTTAAAAAACTTGCCGATTGGTATGTGGGTATTATCTCGCAGTGGAGCGGCGTTGAATGTATCACGCTGAATGAAGCCGCGTTGCCCGACACGCTCGACCCCTATTTTGCGTTGATACTCGATGTGTTTTATGCGGGAGCGATACCGCCGCCTACGGAGCGATTGAAACTATACGGCGCGGAAGTCGTCCTGTTTGAAACATCGGGAAACAAAGACCGCTTTTTAGTGGGGAATATCCCGTTGCGTTTTGAATTTAAATCGATAGACAAGATTGATAAGCTTGTGGCGATTGCCATTAATATTGATTCGCTCTATCTTATTAAAGATGCGGGAACGTATACGTTCTACCGGCTTGCCGAGGGCGAAACGCTCTTTGCGCGCGGTAATTGGATTGCCGACCTACGCACACGGCTAAAAAACCTACCCGATGCTTTTTGGAACGCGATGCGCGATGCCTGTCAGTCGAAGATGGATCATTTTTTAAGTGATTTGGGGGCTGCGTTCATTCAGAATGATGATTTCTGCTGCCTCATGTCGTGCGCCGGTTTTATTAAAACCGCCTGTCTTGCCCTCTTCTGTATCAACAAACGCTTTGAGCCCTCGCACCGGCAGTATTATAAGCGCGTGTTTGAATTACCCGTTCAACCGGCATCGTTTCGCGCGCAGCTTGAAACCTTTTTACGCACCGATACCGAATCAACAATGGAACGCCGTTATTCAACCGCGCAATTGATCGCGCGCGGCGTCATCAGCCTATGAAGACATATAGCGTCATACTGATTTGCATTCTCTGTGTTACCGCTTGTTCTTACAGCGAACCCTCTTCGATTTCGTTTACCGATATTGAGGGGAATGTGCAGACGCTGTTCGCTCATTCGAAAAAGGCGCAAAGCGGTAGTATAGACCTTGATACAAACGGCAAATATGAGTTCGAGCTTGCCACGCCGCTTGCCATACCGGAAAATACTTCCTTGCTCATTGAGTATACGCTGGTGGGGACGAAGCCGCTCAGTATTGGAGACGAAGTGCAATGTGTTATTAGTTTTGTTGAAGGAGCGCGTTTTATGCTGCCGCTTGATTTTGCGTATTTAGGGATAGATAAAACGCCGGAACATATAGCTTACGCGATTCCGGCAAGCGGGAAAACTATCCAAACAATTTCGCTCCAGTGCGCAGTGCAGGCTAAAAATAAAACCGGCGCCGCCTTACATATTACAAATATGCTGCTTGCCGAGCGGACTTTCGGATACAGGATGAGTGAGGAGCGTTTGTCGCTAAGCCCGTTTGTGTATCAAGATGAACGCGACGGAAAACGCGTTATTATTATTGACCCGCCGCCCGAATACGCGCCGGCGGGAAGCCTCAATCTGCAATTAGAAAATGTAAGCGCTCGCGCGGCGTTCACCACATCAGGTAAACGTTACGAGTATATGCAGGATAATCAGCATATAAACAAAAGTATTACGATACCTGAGTGTATCATCAACCGTAAACCATATCCGATTTTGTTTGAAGGCGTAGCCGGCGCTTTTTACCTGCTGCCCGCACCCGAACGGCAATTCCCCGCAGATCCAATTCCCGCCGACCCCGGCATCATCCTTTCGGCGCCGCAATCCGCCTGGCGCGATGAACGCTACGAAGTTTATTGCTGGGATATTTTTCCTTCGATTTTAATTTTTGATACGGCGGATTACCTCGTGCAGGACCGTATGCTTAAACGGCTTGCGTTCTTTGCCGAAAAAAAAGGTTTTCGCGGGAAGATCGTTTCCGATGCGGATATGGAGGGGCAGCACGGCTGGAACGCCCATGATTACCGTGCCGAAACGCTCGCGGCTTTTTTTAATGCGGCGCACAAAATAAATTTTCCCCTTTCAGTCGAAGAGCGCGAATTAGAAACGATTTTGCTCGCCAACGGAATACTGCATCAGGATGACGCTACTGCTCTCTATGAGGGGGGGGGGGGAGCTATCATCTCGATTTCACGGGAGATAGCGCCGATTGAGCTGCGCCAGCGCCTCATGGTGCATGAATGTTATCACGGTATATTTTTTCTTGATGAAGAGTTTCGCGCATTTAGCGAGCAGCGTTTAGCAAAGCTTGACCGGCAGGCAAAAATTTTCCTGCAATCGTATCTGGACTACTCAGCCTATGATACGCAGGATAAATATCTTTATGTAAATGAATTTATGGCATATATTTTACAGCAGCCTGCGGGCGCCGCCGCCGAATATTTTGGCAAATATTGGCCCCAAAAACTTGAAAACCATGAATGGCGTTTTCGCGCGCTGCCCAAAAAAGATGAGCGGACCGAGAACTGGCCCATCCTTGCTGAAGCATTCGACCGCGAAGCGAATGCGTTCTCAGCTTATGTTCAAAAACGTTGGGGGCTTTCCGCGGGACGGCTCTGGCGTATCAAACCGAGGTATTAGATGACAGAAAAATCGTTAGGTGAATTGCTCGAACTATTCGATAATGCCGTGGGCGTCTCCGGCTACGAGGGAGAGGCGGCACAGGTTTTGTTTGCAGAAGCCCGGGGGCTCTACGACGACTACCTCGAAGATGCGATAGGGAATCAAGTGTATCATATTAAGGGTAAAAGTGGGGGGGAAGCGAAAACAAAATCGCTCTTGGTTGCCGCCCACATTGACGAGCTTGGCTTCATGGTTTCGGTCATCGAAGAGAGCGGGCTGCTGCGCTTCTTCCCCATCGGCTTTCACGATGAACGCTTGATCATCAATCAGGAGTTAGCGGTACACACCAAGAATGGAGTCGTCTGTGGTGTTACCGGCACGAAGCCGCCTCATCTTGCAAAAAATGATGAGCTTACAACATTTATTCCGGTACACGATATGTTTATTGATATAGGAGTGTCGAGTAAGGAAGAAGCGGCGAAACTCGGCGTTGCACCGGGTGATATCGTATCTTTTGCCCGCAGGGGGCATTTCCTCAACGGCACCTGCGTCTACAGCGGCAAATCGGTGGATAACCGCGCGGGGCTTGCCGTGATGATCGAGGTGATGCGCCGCCTTAAAAAAGAAAACTCAAACACTATAGACCTCTATATGGTAGGCACCGTGCAGGAGGAATACGGCTGCCGCGGCGCGCTTCCTGTGGCAAACAGAATTAAACCGGACATTGCCATCGTCCTCGATGTGAGTATAGCAGGTGATATTCCCTGCATAGATTTTCAGGCAGCTCCGGTAAAAATGGGCGCCGGCGCCTGCATCAAATTTTATGAATCGACGTTCGGTTCGCCGCTCGGTATGGCGGTGCCGCAAAAACTCAGCTCGGCGCTCATCCGCATCGCGGAAGAAAATAACATTCCGTATCAGCATGATTTTATGCTCGGCGGCATAACCGACGGCTCGACCATCAATTTTGCCGCCTACGGCATCCTCTGCGGCGGCATCTCGTTCCCCTCGCGCTACATTCACTCCGCCGTGGGGCTCGTCCGTCTCGACGACATGCGCGCCTGCGCCGACCTCCTTGTCGCATACATCAAGAGCCTGTAGCTCCCGCCGTTTACTTGACAATTCAGGCAATTCTGTTTATTATTTACTATGGAGTGAAGAAGGGATTTATGGAAGACGGGGAACAGGGAACAGGGGACAGGGGAAGACAGGTAAGTGGATTTAACCTTGCGATATGCAAGAAGAGTGAAAGTGAGAGAAGAGGTATGAGTGAGGACTGAGTAACGAGGCGTGATGAGTGGAAAAAAATTTCAAAGTGAAATCTTCCCCCCGTTCCCTGTTCCCTGTTCCCCTCTAAAAATATAGGAGATCAAAATGAGAAACGAAACAAAACTAATATTACTGGTATGCACGGCACTAACAGCATTCAGCGCTTGCAATGCGATTGCCGATACATCAGGCTTGAGTCTTGCGCCCGAGACGGTGTGGATTCGTTTGGTGCCCGGTGCGCCGTTTGACGATAACGGGGCAAGGACGGCGGTGCTGACGCTCGACTTTAGCAAGGATATTCCCGCCTTGAAGGACGACCTCGACGCGGCGGGCTTAGCCGAGCTCTTCGGCTTTGAGTATGACTATCCCGAAGGGACTCCGGATGCGAGAAAAATCAAAGCCGTCGGGCTGCTCAAATCGGCTGTGCCGGTTTACCGGCTCACGGTGATCAATGTTCCAGAGGCTGAGGAGGGCATCGTGCTGGTCAAAATCAACAAGAGCGGCATTTCGCCTGCTACCCGACTGTGGTCGCTGGATGGGACCATCCTCCCCAATCCGGAGGATATTACCGGCTACAGCATTGCCCTGCGCGATGCCGACGGCGGCGCCTTTGGGAGCAGCGGCTACAGCTTCGCGCGCGTTTGGCAGGAGATTAGCTACCCCGCCCCCGCGGCGCTCTCGGTAACGGTCGAAAACACGGGAACTCAGCCCACCGGTCCCTTGAGCGTCGTGCTGTCGGGATCCAACGCAGACCGATTCGTTCTTTCCGCGAACGCCCTCGACAGCATTGCCGTGGGCGGTACGGCTGAAGGCGCTTTTACCGTGCAGCCTAAGACGGGGCTCGGCTTGGCGCTCTACACCGCCACGCTTACGGTGAGCGGCAAGCGCAACTTCGCAAAGAGCTTTACCGTGAGCTTCAAAGTGGGTCCGCCCGAAGCGCAATTCGCGGCGGCGGCACGGTATGGAGGAAATGCGTCCCGATTTCAAGCTGTCGCGAAGGATGCGGACGGGTTTACCTATGCGGTGGGACTCCAGGTGGGCGGCGGAAAATTTAACTACGGCGGCTCTGCGGACGCACAGGCAACACAGGCAACACAGGATGAAAACGTGGTAATATCTGCGGTGTTAGTGCAATACGACAGCAGCGGAACCGCGCAGTGGGCAAGAGTCGTTCAGGCGCCGCAGGATTCCGGCTATTCGATATTTTACGGTGTCGCGGTTGACGAGCTTGGCGGCATTTATGTGGTGGGGCAACAGAATGCGGGGATATATACCTACAGCAACGGCGTCCACAAAGAAGCCGCCAACTCGAGTGGGGTGATAGCGAAATACGACAAGACCGGAGCCGCGCAATGGGTAACGTTTTTCTGCCCAGAGCAGAGTCAAGGAAGCGCAGATTTTTTCGCTGTTGCGGTAGATGCGACCAAGGTTTATGCAGCGGGGAGAGAGTTCACAGGCGGATCTGGTTCTTCGCCCGAGGGTGCGGTGATATGCGCATACAACAGGGATACCGGAGTCTTGCAATGGACACGGTCGGTGGACAAGAGTAGCTCCGACGATGAGGAATTTGCGATGGAATTTGGGGTGGACTATACCGGTGTTGCGGCGGATGGGGCGGGCAACGCGTATGCGGTGGGTAACCAGACCGGCACCGGAGAATTTGTTTACGGTAGCGTTACTCTCCAGGGAAGCCAAGACGGGTCAAACGGGGTGATAGTGAAATATGACGAGAGCGGAACCGTCTGCTGGGCACAGTTGGGCGGCGGCAAAAGAGCATTTTCCAGTGTTACGGCGGATGGAGTCGGCGGTATATATGTAGCGGGAGCAGACGACGCTCATGCGCTCGTAGTTAAATACAACGGCGCCGGAGTCGTACAGTGGGCACATCCAAGCATCGGCGCCGCGTATTTTCTCGCTGCCTCGGCGGACGGGCTTGGCAATGTCTATGCGGCGGGGATGCAGCAGCTTGCTTGTGATTACGACGGCGCAAGCGCGACGGGAAGCTCCACAACGATAAATGCGGTGGTAGTGCAATACTCAGGCGATACCGGCGCCGCGCTGTGGGCGCAGTCGGTAAGCGGCGCCTCCTGCCTTTCGCAGTTTTACGGTGTCGCGGCGAACAGACACGGCATCTCTGCAGTAGGCTGGCAGGACGGAGACGAAACGTTTGGCTACGGCAACAATGTCAGCGCACAGGGAACCTACAAACGAGACGAAACCAGCGATGAACACCAAAACATATTCCAGAACGCGGTCATCGTGGGGTATAGGTAGGGGGAAGACGGGGAACAGGGAACAGGGGAAGACAGGTAAGTGGATGTAACCTTGCGATATGCAAGAAGAGTGAAAGTGAGAGATGAGGTATGAGTGAGGAGTGGGGAAAAAATTCAAAGTGAAATCTTCCCCCTGTTCCCCGTTCCCCGTTCCCCGTTCCCCTCTAAAAATATAGGAGATCAAAATGAGAAACAAAACAAAACTAATATTACTGGTATGCACAGCACTAACAGCACTCTCAGCATTCAGCGCTTGCAATGCGATTGCCGATACATCAGGCTTGAGTCTTGCGCCCGAGACGGTGTGGATCCGTTTGGTGCCGGGTGCGCAGTTTGACGATAACGGGGCAAGGACGGCGGTGCTGACGCTCGACTTTAGCAAGGATATTCCCGCCTTGAAGGACGACCTCGATGCGGCGGGCTTAGCCGAGCTCTTCAACTTTGAGTTTGAATATCCCGAAGGGACTCCGGATGCGAGAAAAATCAAAGCCGTCGGGCTGCTCAAATCGGCTGTGCCGGTTTACCGGCTCACGGTGATCAATGTTCCAGAGGCTGAGGAGGGCGTCGTGCTGGTCAGCATCAACCGGTCGGGTATCACGCCTTCCGCCCGACTCTGGGCGCTGAACGGCGATATTTTACCCGAGCCGGACCTCACGGCGGCGTTGGTCGACTTTCGCTTTAAGCAGAGCGAAAACCAGACGCTGCTCTCCGCCGATGTCGTCGCCGGTATTAACCAGCGGCTGAAAACCGTTGTTGCAGTGCTGCCGCTTGGTTCTCCGCTCAGCCCGCTCGTCCCGACGATTACCTGCAATACGGGTAACAGCTTTTTACCCGCGGCACAATCCGACTGGACGGATAACGTCCTCTATACGATAAGTACGACGAAAACCCGTGAAAATAACGAAAAAACCTACACCGTCAGCGTGATGCAGCGGACAGACGACTCGGCGCGGGTTTACTTCTTCGGTTTTGAAAAAAAAGAGAATTATCCCGCCGGTCTTAGCGAGTCGGTTTCGGGCGACATTGACGAAGCGACGAAAACCATCACGGTAACGGTGCCTGCGGGGACCGATATGAGCGCGTTAAAGCCCACGATAGTGCATTCGGGGGCGCAAATCGCGCCGCTTGACTTGGCGGAGCAGAATTTCAGCACAGCGGTCAAATATACGGTTACGGCGGAAAACGGCACGAGCAATGCTGAGTATTGGGTAACGGTGGTCGAAGGCGCGGCTGAGGGGAGCTACGGCATTACGCTGACAGACGGCGGCGCGCCCCTTGACAGCCTTCACCCTTATAGCTTCCCCGACGCCGCCTACGGCTATGGGGAGCAGACCCCGCTTTCGGTAACAGTAACGAACACGGGGAACCGCCCCACAGGCGCCCTCAGCATCGCGCTGTCTGGCGCGGGCGCAGAGCACTTCATTCTTTCTGCGGCTTCGCTCGCCGGCTTGGGGCTGAACGGCGCCGGCGCCTTCACCGTGCGCCCCAAAACAGGGCTTGTCTTAGACAGCTACAGCGCGACCCTTGTCGTAAGCGGCGGTAACGCAATCCGCGCGGAGGCAGATCTGCGTTTTGCCGTCGAAGCGGTCTATGATTATATGCTGCAATCCAATAACGGCTGGACGGAGCTTGCCAATTTTATCAGCGCCAACAAGGCGGCAGGCAACAGCGCGAACAAGCCGGTGAATATCAAGATCATCAACGCCGGCACGCTTGATGCGGTGGCGATGACGGCTATCAACGGGAAAACCACCACCGCCGCCGCCTTCGTGTCGCTCAACTTTAACGACACGAGCAACAACTTTGCCAACGGCACCGTCACGCAGGCAGTGATGAGCAGTGTCATCAAAGCGAACACGTTCATCACCATGCTCAATCTGCCCGAAAGCGTTCAGACCATCGGGAACGAGGCGTTCCGTGAATGCACCGCTCTTATCAGCGTAAACGTTCCGGCAAGCGTCAGCACCATTGAACTTGGCGCGTTCTTCCAATGCACCGCCCTTACGCGGATGGATCTGGCACAATGCACAAACCTCGACACGATAGGTGCGAGTGCGTTCCGATACTGCACCGCCCTTGGCAGTGTTACCCTGCCGGCAAACCTCGTCTCCCTCGGCACGGACGCGTTCAACGAATGCACGAGCCTTACTGATATAAATCTGCCGTCAACCCTCATCTCCATCGGCAACGATGCATTCAAAGCCTGTGTTAGCCTCGACGGTATAACCCTGCCGGCAGGGCTCCAATCCATCGGTGATTCGGCATTTCGAAGCTGCATCAACCTTAGCAATGTTACGTTGCCGGACAGCCTTACCGCCATCGGCGCAAATGCGTTCGAATCTTGCAGCAAGTTTACCGAGATTAGCTGGCCCGCAAGTGTCAGCATCGTCCAATCTGGGATGTTTGCTTCCTGTATGAATCTTGCCAGCGTTACCCTGCCGTCAAACATCACCGAGCTTCGCAATCGTGCGTTCACTAACTGCCCCAGCCTTCTGTCCATAACCCTGCCGTCAGCCCTCGAAATTATCCATGACAGCGCGTTCCAAGATTGCACCGGCTTTACCAGCATTGTCCTACCGGCAAGCCTAACAAGTATCTACGACTATGCGTTCTGGGGCTGCACCAACCTTCTTAGCGTCAGCTTCAACAGCATCATGACCGCCAGCAGCAATTTCCGTGTAGATGCATTCCGCGACACAGACTTATACACCGTATACTTCAGCTACACCACCGCCGCCATAGGAACGTATAAACGCCAGCAAGGCGGCACGGCGTGGACGAAGGAATGAGGGGGGAAGAAGGGGTATGGGGTATAGGGTTTGGGGGGAAGACAGGTAACTTCGGTTTTACCTTGCGATATGCAATGAGATGAGAGATGAAGTGTGAGTGAGGAGTGAGTAACAAGGCGTGATGGGTGGGAAAAAATTCAAAGTGAAATCTTCCCCCTGTTCCCCGTTCCCCTTCTTCAAACATGGTCGGCACCGTGCAGGAAGAATACGGCTGCCGGGGCGCGCTGGCTGTGGCAAACAGGATTCAGCCTGACATCGCCATCGTCCTCGATATGAGTATAGCGGGTGCTACCCAATTATTTCGTCTCGCGGGCGTGGTAGAGTTCAAACTCACGTTCGGCTTTTTCAAACGCTTCTTTGCGAGAAATTTTGCTACTGCCGGTAAATGGTTTCATTTTTAGTGCAAGAATTTGATTATCGAGCGCAGCAATCCAATTGTTTGTCGTCATCGGCGTTTGTTCCAATGACTGAAGCCCTGCAATATCAAAAAATTGCACCATAAGCAGATTGAGCTGTTGCAATTCAAGCTCCGACAAATAGTTTTTAGCGATTTTAATATTGTCTCTCGTGACATGTTCACCTTTGAATTTTGTCATACCAACAAGCGGTTTCTTGTGGTCCACTCTCTCATAGATTAGTTCGGCGGCGGTATGCTCGTGAACAGCAAAATGCAGCTTGTCTTGCACATTCTCAAAGAAAAGGCGAAAACGCATTGCAATCTGAGATCGAATACGGTAACCAAGCGCAATCATCATATCGAGGTTATAATACGTGGTGTTATAATTTTTGGTGTCGGCTACAGATGTCAAAAAATGCTTGATCGCCGAATCCTCGCCCAATTCACTATCTGCCAAAATGTTTTTGATGTGCAAGCTGATATTTTGTTTTGTCGTTTCATAAATTAGCGCAATTTGCTTTTGCGTCAGCCACAAATCCTCCTCGGAAAAGCGCACCGAAACTTTTGCCGTGCCCTTCTCGTCCCGATACAGAGTCATGATTTTTGCCACTTCAGCAAGCTCCTTGTCGTATTCGGGCAGTAAATATCTAAATCTTCTTAACATGTTTGTTCCTTTACCGGATAATGTATTTTTCACCCTATTCTCCTGATTATTTGTATTATATTTATTCTGCCACAAGCGGCGCCTGTGGCACTTTCAACCTTGCCTTCGATAAGAGAGGGACGATTCATGCTGGAATTTCTCTTTATCATATTGCCCCCATTTTTGTAAAATCAGCAAGTAGCCTGCGGGCGGCGCACGCCTGTTCAGCCGCTTTTTTATCGAGGCTGAGCGGCAACGGGGGCAAATCCCGAAAGTCGCATTGAGCCTCTTCTAAAAGAACGCGGGCTTTTTTTTCGGACTCTTCCAAAGCGCCCGCGCTTCGTAGGGTGTCAATCAATTTGTCCACTTCGGGAGCCGAAACGCCGCCTTTCCGTGCCGCGGTAAAACACTGTTGAACAAAGGCAAGCTGCCCTCTTTCTTTATGGAGGAATAGCAGCACCGGCAGGCTCATCTTGCCTTCGACAAGGTCGTCGCCGCGCTCTTTCCCCGAGATGCCCGTCGAAAGGTTGCGGACATCATCTAAAATCTGAAAGCCTGCGCCAAATTTTTCGGCGGCTGTCCCCAGCGTTTCGACAAAATCACTATGAATCGGGCAGGCATCGTCATCAACAGAACAGGAGAGCGCGCCTAATTCGGTGGCAAAACGAGCCAAAACTCCTGTTTTGAGGCTACACATCAGATAATAATCATCAAAAGAGGGGATGAAATCAGTCTTTTTGTGCCAATCTATATCAAAAGACTGCCCAAGGTGGAGTCGGCGCATGGTTGACGCCCACAGGGAATAGAGTTTTAGCTTAAAAGAAGCGCTTGCCTCCAGCGAATCGATGCTTATAAGGGGCAAAATATAGAGAAAACTGCCTGAATTAATCGCCGTATCGGCGCCGTAGAGCAGGTGGACGGCGGGTTTTCCCCGTCTTTCAGCCGAATTATCCTCAATATCGTCATGGATAAGGCTTGCATTGTGGCATAATTCTAGGAGCGGAACGAGGGGCAATACTTTTTCCCCGCCACCAAGCGATTCGCATACAAGGTGGGCAAGCAGGGGACGCCAGCGTTTCCCGCCGCGATTCAGAAGTTCCCTGCATGGATCCAAGAGCGCCCGTGCGCCCGAAAGCGTTGCGTGCGTGGAAAAAACCGCATGAAGCCACTTCTCTGAAGGGTTCGCAGGCAGCGCGTGGGCAATACACGCATTGATTTTCGAAAGCCGCTCTTCAATTTCTACTTTTTCAGTAATCATTAATCGCATTATAGCAATTTTTGTTAATTAAGTATAGTCTAAGTAAATTACCGATGCACGATGTCCTTTTTACTCTTGCCCAGCGTTATCCTCAGCTCTATCTCGCGCCTGCGGAGGGTATGCGCGACGATGAACGCTACAAAGATTTTGTTGAACGGGGGATGCCCTCGTCCGGTATGCCGCTCGGCAATCATTTTACGGGCTCTATTGATGATTCTATCACGATTAAAGGGACGCCTGTAGGCGATGCGGAAATCATCTTTTTAAAAAACCGCGCCGATTTTGAAGTTTTTTACCGGATTATGGGCTGCCGTTGCGCCGTAACGAAGGTTCCCGTAACGATGGGCGCCGTGACTATCCGCGGTATCAATAATTGGCGGAAAATAGAGGCGCATCAAAAAAATTACGAAGAATCGGGGAGGGGAAATTGGCTTGCGGAATTTGAACGCTGGACGGCGGACAAGGAAAATTACCTTGACACGTTGATTGTCCTCACCGGCGGGGGCTATAGCGGAATTCGCGCGGCAGAGGCGGGGCTGGACGAAGAGCCATGGCTCGAAAAATCACGCACCATCCGCGAGTATCACGAAATAGCGCATTTTATTTGCGGCAAAAAATATCCCCCGCAAAAATATCCTGTTTGGGATGAAATTACCGCAGACGCGCTGGGGCTTGTCTTTGCCTTTGGCTTTTACGACCGCTCTCTTGCAAGAAAGTTTCTTGGTGTGTCTGATAAATCAGACTATTATGGCGGACGCCTCGAAAATTATGGGGATTCCGCCCTTCAGTCTTTTGACGAATTGGTAGCGTGCGCTTCGCAAATCATCAATTCACTGCCCTGCGACCTGCCGCCCCACGCTTCGGACGCGCGCAAACTGGCACTGCTTGATGAATGGCGGGAATTCATGATAGAATCAGCAACCCTTAGGAGTATGGATTTTGGAAAAATTGGAAAGCAAAAAATTAGTAGAACGCCTCTATCACACTGAACGGCAAAAAGTCTTTGGCTTTTTGTGCAAAAAATTGAACTCGCGGGAAGAGGCGGAAGATATGACTTCCAATGTATTTTTAGAAGCCGCCCGCTCGGCGGAGAGCTTTGATCCGTCAAAATCCGCCGAATCGACTTGGCTTTTTTCTATTTGCCGGAATCTATTGAACCGGCACCTTCGCGATCTTTACACGCATAAACGCATTCATGACGCAAACTTCAACCCTTCGGAAGAAGAAACGTTTTCCGCCGATGAGATTGACGGTTTTATTCAGCGGGATTGCCTTTTCGAGGCGCTGTCCACATTGCCGGAAACCCAGCGGAATATCATCATCCTCCGGTATTACAAGGGCTTAAGCCCATCGGAGATTGCCGAACGCCTAGCATTATCGTACAGCAATGTCTGCGTCCAAACAAACCGCGCGCTTGCCAAACTGCGAGAGCTGCTACAGTCGCGGTGAATGAACAGGGAGCAGTGAAGGGGTATTGACATTTTTTTCAATTTTGCTATAATACCAATCATGAAGATCGGGCATCTCAAAACAAGCGGGAATTCCGTTAACATTAGTGATTTGTTCACCAGCGCAGGCACCTACAACCTTGCCGGCGCTATAAAAACGGTGCCGACACAGGCAATTTCAGCCTTTTCCGTTACTCTGAAAAGGGCGTTCATTGATCATTGCGAAGAAAAACCCCGCCCACAAAGCGAGAACCAGCGGCATTCGGGCAAAAATAGCGCTCATTATTTATTCTTAATTTTTAATTTGCCCCCCCCCCCCCCCCCCCATATAATTTAGCGAACAACGGGCAGAACTTAAACAATTTTCTTCTCTATATGCGTTACGTTCAGATATGTGGCGCGCTCTTTTCAAAAATATTTTATACAAAGCCATCAATTACACAAATTTGGACGCTTTCTGTAATCAGAAATAATGACGAACGCTGTATCAAAGCAAAAGATCATCCCATTTCCCGCGGACTTTATAATCGCACGATAAATCTTCATGCTACCATGCCATTACCGAAGAATATGTGGACGAGGTGGTCGAATGTATAAGAAGAATAATCAACTCATGAACGAATTTAAAATAGGCTTATTTCCAGATGGAATAGTCGGGCTAAAAATAACCGATTATATAATTAAGAATCATATAGATGATTTAGGATTTATTTGTATCACTGACTATGACTCACCTATTATGCAACATTGTATTGATATGCGCTTTAATACGGAAAAGATTTTTATTTGGGATTCTATAAAAAATAAAATTGTAGGCAATGCGTTTTTTGATTATTTTATATCAGCATGGTGGCCATATATTATAAACTCTTCAATATTTTCAATTCCAAGATATGGGACTATAAACTTTCATCCAAGCTATCTGCCATTCAATAGGGGTAAACACCCGACATTTTGGAATATCATTGAAGAAGTACCTTATGGGGTAACTCTGCATTTTATTGATGACGGTATAGATACCGGCGATATACTTTTCCAAAAGGAAATAGCAAAAGATTGGTCTGATACGGGCGGAACTTTGTATGAAAAAGCACTGGAAGCAATTGTTCAATTGTTTATAGAAAACTATGATAATATTAAATACGGACATTACGAGAGACGGAATCAGCCGGAAGGCGGCTCTTTTCATTATGCTAAAGAACTAAAAAGTCAACTTGAAATTGATTTAGAGAAAAATCTTAGTGTTCGTGAATTATTTAATTTACTGAGAGCAAAAGATTTCCCCAAGTCTCCTCAATGTTATTTTTACGAAAATGGTAAAAGATACGAAGTGAAAATAGGGATTACCCCCCCCCCTAGCTAAATATGCTTTTGTATATTTTAGAGTTTTACAATATGGTAAGGCATTGTAAAATGCAGGGAATCAGGGAGATTGTAATTTGGGGTGCTACCGGACAAGCAATAATGCTTGAAGAAATATTGAGGTTTAACAAGATTTTGATTTCGGCTTTTTTTGATAATAATGTGAATGTAGTTTCACCGTTTAACAACATTCCAATTTTTTATGATAAAAATAAATTAAAGGACTTTCGCGGAATGTATTTTGCAGTAGCGATAGGCGGAGCGCTTGGAAGAGATAGAGCAGCTAAGGGCGAGGAAATAAAAAACATTGGCTTATTTCCTTTGACTTTGATTCATCCAAGTGCCTATGTTTCAAATACCAGCATATTGCAAGAAGGCGTTCAAGTCTTACCAATGGCAAAAGTATGTTCTAGAGCTAAAGTTGGTGAATATTCGATAATAAATACCGGCGCCTCAATTGACCACGAGTGCGTTTTAGGCAAAGGTGTTCATATCGGACCAAATGCTACATTATGCGGATGTATTAAAGTTGGTGACTATAGTTTTATAGGTTCTAATTCGACAATTTTGCCCAAAATAACGATCGGTAACAATGTAATAATTGGCGCCGGCGCGGTAGTTACAAAAAATGTGAAGGATAATTCTATTTTTGTTGGAAATCCGGCAAGAAAATTACAACTTCTGTAGAATAAAAATGTATTGGAGTTATACGCTATGGCTGAATTATTAAATTGGATTACTAAACGCACATATTTGAAGGACGTTGTGCCCCTAAAAATGCCTTTAAATGTTAAAATTGAACTCACTAGATCTTGTAATTTTAGATGTGTATATTGTCTTCAATCAATTGGGGGGGGCCGCCCCCCCCCCCCCAGGGGGAAGAGACGATGGGGGTGGAGTATATTTTTTGTTGTGTTGTTTTTGTTTTTTTATT
>JAITNZ010000183.1 GCA_031290205.1 Spirochaetaceae bacterium | reverse complement strand
GTGTTAGTGTAACCTGCGCCACGCCTCTACGAATGCCGCTGGATAAACGCCCTACGGGCGCGGCGGCTGGGCGGGGCGGCGCCCCGCAGAGGGCGCACAGGTTCACCTAAAGGTGAACCCGCATTTGGGGCGTAAAGTTTATTTGTCCTGCGCCACGCCATGAACGATTAGTCGCAACAACGCCCTTACGGGCGCGTTCATTGGGCGGGGTAGGGCGCAACGTAGTGCGCCCGTAGGGGGAGACTTCCCCCTCCAGCTCCGCCTGATTTACCCCGAATTTTGAAGTGCACCCCCGTGTCACACTTCACGTAGACAAAGAGCGGAGGGTGTGGTATGCTGATGCGGGACAGGGAGCAAAAACAATGAAAGAAAAACTACCGCGATGGAACTTGCAAGCCATCTATCCCTCATTTGATTCGGATGCATACAAAACCGATAAGCAGCGCTTGCAGACGCATATCGATGCTTTTCAAAATAAACTTTCACGCGCCGAAAAGCAGGAACTGAGCGAGCGGATGCTGCTCGATTTGATAGCGTGCTTTGAGCAAGCAGGCGACAGGGCGGAAAACCTGTCGGCATATACCGAAGTGATTTATACCACCAAAACGCAGGACAAGCGCGCGCTTGCCGAAATAAACGAGATCGACGCGATTAAATTGCCGCTCGGTGCCTGCGCCGTCCGCTTCCGCGCGCTGCTTGCTAAAAACCGGAGCCTCCTCAGGCGAAAGAGTCCGGCGCTCCAGCCATATCGATTCTTTTTAGATGAATCCCTTACCAAAGCGCGCCGCCAGATGCCCTGCGATATGGAAGACCTCGCCTGCGACCTTGCCCGCTCGGGCGCCGATGCGTGGACGCGGCTCCATGCGGCAATCGCCTCCACAACATCGATTGTGTGGGATGAACAAACCGGGGAACGCAAGACCGTCATCGCCCTGCGCGACTTGGCGCATCATCCCGACAGGGCGATTCGTCAGCGCGCTTATCACGCCGAGCTTGCCGCATGGAAGTCCGTCGAGATACCGATGTCGGCGGCGTTAAACGGCGTGAAGGGGCAGGCTGTTTCCCTCGATAAGCGGCGCGGCTGGAAATCAGTATTCGAGAAATCAAGCTTTCAATCGCGTATCGGCGAAAAAACGCTCTCCGTCTTAATTGACGCGCTGGAAAAATCGCTGCCGCTCTTCCGCCGCTATTTAAAGCTCAAGGCGGGCGCCCTCGGTATAGAAAAATGCTCGTTTTACGACCTCTTCGCGCCACTCTGCCCCACGAACGCAGACGGGGAGGCGGCGCATGCAAAAAAATGGCGATGGGGGGAAGCGTGTGATTTTATTGCCGCACGTTTTGAAGAGTTCGACCCGTTGATGGCGGAATTTGCCCGCAAGGTCTTTTCGCAATCATGGATAGATGCTGAGGGCAGAGCGGGGAAAATCGGCGGAGCATACTGTGCGGATTTCCCGTTGGCGAAAGAGTCCCGCATCCTCGTCAATTTTGAAGGATCGTTCGATTCGTTGCAGACAGTCGCCCACGAGACGGGGCACGCATGGCATCACGAATTGGTAAAAGACTTGCCGCGTTTTCAGGCGCTTTACCCGATGACGCTTGCCGAAACGGCGAGCATCTTCGCCGAAACTATCGTGCTTGAAAGCGCGTTAGAGAACGTGAATGCTGATGAAAAAAAAGCCCTTGTTGAGGGTAGCATCAAAGATTCCTGTCAGGTGATTGTCGATATACTTTCACGTTTTTATTTTGAAAAGGCGCTTTTTGAAAGACGCGAAAAAAGCGAACTTGCGCCAGAAGAGCTTTGCGCGATAATGCTCGACGCGCAAAAGAAAAGTTACGGCGCCGGTCTTAACCCGAAAGAATTACACCCTTATATGTGGGCGGTGAAAGATCATTACTATAATTACGCGCTCCCGTTCTATAATTATCCTTATGCGTTCGGTCAGCTTTTTTCCCTCAGTCTCTATGCACGGGCGAAGGATGAAGGCGCGCCGTTTGCCGCCGTCTACCGCGATCTGCTTGCCAATACGGGAAAGATGTCCGCACACGCCCTTGCCGCACGGGCGGGCTTTGATATCGAAACGACAGAGTTCTGGCAGGGCGGCATCAAGATTATCGAAAAGCGTATCGGGGAATTTGAAGCGCTGCTCGATAGCTAAGGCTTTCTCAGGTACGCGGCACAAGCGCTAACGCGCCCGCGCTCCTGTCATGCTCCTTGCCGCGCACTCTACAGAATAAAGCACTCCAGAGCGAAAATCGGGTGCTCCAAGTACAGAATGATGAACAAATTCCCCGATTTTGTCCGGTATCTTTCACGCTATCAAGATGTTTTCCAGATGAAGAGCGACAGGCTGCTAGGTGTTGCTTCCGTTTCCCCGCCACTTCCGCTAATGTCTCATCAGCATATTGGTCGGCTTCCCGTGCCTTCTTCCTCTTCACCGCCTCTGCAAGGAGCCTTCTCTGCTCCTCGTGGCGGCTGCTTACTCGCCTCCTCCCCTGCGCTATCAATTCCTTCAGCAACTGTTTCTTGTACTTCACCAATGTCGCTATCAGTTTCGGCTCCTCCTCGAACATATTGTCCTGATACTTCATCATGTTCAATCCGCTGTCCACTTCCTGATACTTCTTCAGGTTCATTAAAATCTTGTCCATGTTGCTCATCTCGTGTTTCTCTTTCATGTTGTGCATTACTTGTCTCCTTTAAATTATTTAGTACATTATTTATGAATCGTCGTGTTTGTTCTTCAGTTTCAAAAGTCCCAAACATATCAAAAGAATCGTCGGTAGTATAAATCGAATACGTCCCATCGCTGTTTTTATTGAAATAATAGCCTGTTCGATTGTCACCATCTTCCTGCCGTCGGGGGTGCAACTCCTTTTAGGGGGTGCAATTTATTTTTCTGGGTAAATTCCAAAAGTGTGATAATGCTCTATTGCTGACGAGGGGGGCGTTGCGGGGGGATACCCCCCGCAGAGGGGGTAGGGCGCAACGCAGTGC
>JAITNZ010000222.1 GCA_031290205.1 Spirochaetaceae bacterium | reverse complement strand
TGGGGGATGGGGGATGGGGGATGGGGGAAGATTTTACGGGGGATGGGGGATAGGGGATGGGGGATGGGGGAAGATTACACTTTGAACTTTTTCTTCCTGCATCCTGTTTCCCGCTCATTCCCCATTCCCCATCATCAATTTTCGAGGCGGGAGAGAGCGAACTGGTATCTGCCGTCGTCGCCGCGGCGCCAGGCTATATCGGTAACGACGACTTCGCCGGCGCCGCCTATTTCCAGCGGCACCGTTTTACCGCCGCCGATAGCCTGAATCCGCACCGAGCCGGCATTGGAAATCCAGAGGCGGACGCCGTTTTGCGCCTGAATGTTCAAGTCGTCGCCTTTGACGAAATAACGCTCGGTGCGCCCCTGCCGATTCGCCTCACGCAAAATTTCCCAGCGAAACATACAGTAACCTTGGAACGAAACTTGCAGCGTGAACGGATAGGGGTTGTTGCCCGTCCAGATAGTCTGGGCGTTCCCCACTGCCGGAGTTTTTTCCGCAGCGCCCTCAGAGGCGGCGGCTTGCTCGGTAGGAGCATTTTCTGTGGCGGAGGCAGCCTCCGGGCTCAGCAATTCAAAACGAAGCTGAGCGCCCATTTCCGGTTTATGTTCGGAAAAGTCCGAGGCGCTCAGGTGCAATTCCGCCCAGCCGTCGTTATTCACATCGAGCGCGACTTCGCGGTTCAGGTCGAGCATGATGTTCCCGCTCGGCGTCGAGATCGTGATGAGCTCACCGAGATTTTCCATTTTGAGCGCATACTGAGTGCCGTCCAGCGGGATGATGATGCGGTCTCCGGTGAAAAAGCGTTGTTCGAGCAGACCGGAGTTCAGCACATATTCGACGTTCTTGCGGGAAGGCGTTACGGTTTCCGTTCGGGTCGCCGTCATGTTCATGATGAAGAAGACGGCGAGGCAGATGAGGGCGGCGGACACCGCGACGATAGCGCCGGTGATGATGATGCGGGGGAGGCGCGGCGGCGTATAGAGCAGCTCCCGCATAGGGGAAGGCTGCTCCTGAATACGGACGGCGCGGTATTGGTCGAGCAACATTTTAATCTCGAGCCCTAAGAATTCGCCGTAATTTTTTAAGAATCCGAGGATATACGCTTCCGCAGGAAACGCGGTAAAATCCTCCGCTTCGAGGGCGACAATGTATTTACGGGCAATATTGGTTTCACGGGCGATATCATCGACACTCAACCCTCTTTCTTCCCGTGCCGCGCTAAGCAAGCCGCCAATATTTTTCATTAGTCGGTATCCCTAAACAAGAAATTATTGTAAATATTTGCCGATGCCGGCGAATCGTAGGCAAAACGCAATTCGGGAATGCCAATATTTGTTTTGACATCAGAAAAATCAAACTGAACGAGCCCGCCCGAAAGCGTGGTGCCCTGCATCCGCCTTATCACGAGCGTCGCCGCATTCACACTAAGGATGATTTCGCGAAACCCCTCGGCGCCGTAACGCCGCGTCAGCCGCACCTTCACGACCATCTCGGCTGAATTTTCATCGAGCCTAACCGCATCGGGACCCGTCACGAAGGAAGCGGCGAAATTCCGCCGCAAAAGGTTCAGCCCGTTCCCCGTAGCCAGACCCGCGCCGCCGCCGCTGCTGGACACCGTTTGGCTCAATATTGCGCGGTATGCGGGAAGATAGACCGTCAGGACTTCCCCGTTGAAGACGATTACCTGTTCGGCAGGCGTCGAAAAGTCGATGCGGAGGAACGCCGGACCCCGGTAGCTTACCGTGCCATACATTTCCGTCTCGCCCGAGCGGATACCGATTTTCGCCTCATAATCCTTAAAGCCGCTATAGACCCCCGACACCCGTTCCATGAACTTTTCCGCAGTAACAATCTCCTGGGCGCACAAACCCTGCCCCCCACAAAAAAACACCGCGAGCGTGCACAGAAGCAGCCCCCTAAAAACGCCTTCAAGCGCAAAAGCCCTTTTCAAGGACCATGCAAGGTAAGAAAAATAAATACGGGGAAGGCAGCGTCTACTCATTCTCAACCATGCTAATTGTCGAAATCTTCGGGAACGTCGATGTTGGTGTAGACATTTTGGACATCGTCGTTTTCTTCGAGTTTATCGACAAGGCGTAGCACCTTACCGGTAACATCCTTATCGAGCATTACCGGCGTTTCGGGCACCATGCTGATTTCGGCACCGTTTGTCTCGAAGCCCTTTGCTTCCAGCGCTTTGGCGACCGATTCAAAATCCTCCGGGCTGCTCGTAACCTCGATGATACCGTCCGAGAGGGCGACATCTTCCGCGCCGCCGTCGAGCGCCGCTTCCATCACTTGGTCTTCGGTATACTTTTCGCCGTCCAGCGTGATGATACCCTTTCGGGTAAGCAGGCGGGAAACCGAGCCTGATTTCGCCAGTTCGCCGCCCGCACGGACGATCATGTTGCGGACATCGGCAGCCGCGCGGTTTCGGTTATCGGTAACCACCTCGATAAGAATAGCCGCTTCACCCAGGCGCGCCTCGTAAACCAGCTCTTCGTAGCTGACCCCTTCGAGCTCGCCCAAACCTTTTTTGATAGCCCTATCGATATTATCCTTAGGCATATTCGCGCCGCGCGCTTTGATGATCGCCGTGCGAAGGCGGGGATTCCCTTCGGCGTCTCCGCCCCCCATACGCGCCGCAATCGAAATTTCCTTAATCAATTTGGTAAACAGATTCCCGCGCTGTGCATCGGCAGCGCCCTTCGCGCGTTTAATTTTTGCCCATTTGCTATGTCCGGACATAGATACTCCTTAAAACATTTTCTGATTTTTGCATCAGTACTGGGACTCATTGTAAACAGTTAAGCGAATTTATGTCAAGGTGCCTACAGCGCCTCCCGCACTTGAGCTGTGCCCCGCGATTTTAATCGCGGGGACCGGGCGGGGCGGGGAAGGCTTGCCGAAAAACAGACGCCCTCGCCTACGGCGGCATTTGTTGCGTAGTTTTTCCTCCATCCCAAGCAGTAGCTTGGGATTTTATTCCTGCGTAGTTTATT
>JAITNZ010000192.1 GCA_031290205.1 Spirochaetaceae bacterium | reverse complement strand
GCGCTGATAACGCCTTCTGAACAGCGGCTTTCGCTGGCGCTACGCCGTGCTAGATTAATTGCGTAAACACCCTCACCGGTTCGGGTGCAATTATCGGGCGAGGGGTCGACTTCCCCCCCCTCCTTATACTGGATATTTCCATAGCGCCTACCTGATTTACCCAGAATTTGGAAGTGCACCCCCCCAATACCGGCTCAAAGTATCCGTTAAATAAACCGGAAAAATAAACCTGTCGGAAAAATAAACCTTGACAGGAGTTTAAAAGTTGTGTAGAATTATGATGTCCGGTTATAAACGCCGGAAGGAAATGGCGTTGCTGTTTGCACCGCTGTCTCGAATCATCTTTTTTTGGAAAAAGCCATGCAGTATTTTGACACTCACGCCCATATTGGGCTTATTGACGATGACCCTATTAAACAACTTCTCATTACGCAAGAGGCACGTCAAGTCGGTGTTTCGAGGATTTTGTCCATCTGCAACAGTCTGCACGACTTTGTAAAGGTCTACGATAACCTGAAATCGACGGAAAATGTCTACTTTTCGGTCGGCGTTTCCCCCTCCGAAGTCCAAAATCCGGGTAAGGATTGGCTTCAGACGCTTAAAAATAGCGCCCAGCTTCCCCGCGTCGTCGCCATTGGCGAGACCGGACTCGACTATTACCACAAATTTGGCGACAGGAAAACGCAAATCGAGCTTTTTATTCAGCAGCTCGATGTCGCCAGCCGCCTGAACCTGCCGGTGGTCATCCATAACCGCGAGGCGGGGCGCGATATCATCGAAATTCTCCGCGATAGATTACCGCCCAAGGGCGGCGTCCTCCACTGCTATTCGGAAAATGCCGAATTCGCAAAGCGGGCGCTCAAACTGAACCTCTATTTTTCGTTTGCGGGGAACCTTACCTACAGGAATGCGCGGAATCTTCACGAAACGGTCGAGGTTCTGCCGCTCGACAGGATACTCATCGAATCCGAAAGCCCCTTCATGGTGCCGTCTGAATACCGCGGCAAACGGAATATGCCAAAATACCTCCCCTTGACGGCGCGCCGCCTTGCCCAGATGTTCGATATGCCGGACGAAGAGATGGCAAACGCCCTCTGGGAAAACTCAAACAAATTCTTCGGCTTGCCGAACTAATCAATTATGACGAGCGCCAGTATCGGTATTGACTGCGGCTCTACGGTTTGTAAAGGCGTTCTGATGCAGGATGGGGCGGTCGTGCTTACGCTGGATATGCCCACCGGCTGGAATCCACGGGAGACGTCCGCAGATATTGTGCGCTTCCTACTCGAAAAAGGCGCGCGCTCCCGTGCCGAGCTTACCGTTACGGCGACGGGTTACGGGCGGGCGCTTGTCCCCGATGCGGACAAGCGTATCACCGAAATTACCTGCCACGCGCGGGGGGCGGAGTTTCTGCGGCACGGCGTGCGCACGGTGATAGACATCGGCGGGCAGGATTCCAAAGTGATTGCCGTGCGGGAGGGGCGGGCAAGCGCTTTTCAAATGAACGATAAATGCGCTGCCGGAACCGGGCGCTTTCTTGAAATGACGGCGGGACGTTTAAGCTGGACACTCGAAGAGCTGGGGCGGCTTTCGGCTGGTGAAGTGTGTCCAATCAACAGCATGTGCGCTGTGTTCGCCGATTCCGAGATCGTGTCGCTGCTCGCTTCGGGGCGCAGCCGACAGGCGATTGCCGGCGGCGTCATTGCCTCGATTGCTTCTCGCACGGCTGCCATTGCCGCAAAAATCGACTTGCAGGCGCCGGTACTCATGACAGGCGGGCTCGCGTCGCTGGACGCGCTCGCTTTGGCGCTGGAAGCACGCCTGAATATGCCGATAGAAACGTCTCCACTCTCCCGCTTTGCCGGAGCTATCGGCGCCGCCCTCTTAGGCACTGCTGATTAACTCATGCGCGGCAATCTTGCACCGCCTAATGACCGCATATTTTTGTCCAAAATGCTCGACATAAACAAACTATTTCTGCGCTTTTGGGCTTCAATCTGCGGACAAATCTGGCACAATCTTGCCTGCACCTAGCAGCCCGTCGCTCTTCATCTGGAAAACATCCTGATAGCGTGAAAGATACCGGACAAAATCGAGGGATTTGTTCATCATTCTGGACTTGGACCACCCAATTTCGCTCTGGAGTGCCCTTTTTCGCCCAGAGCCCCCGTTTTCGATATTAATGTACCGCAATGGGGGGAAGGCTTTCTCGGGCAGTGGACCGCGCACTGCGTGCACGCGCCGCTGCCATCCTTCTAGCCACGCGTGTTGCTCTTGGGCTTCACTGTCAGCCAGCAAACCCAGCACTCACCCAATTTGTCCGAAAAGCCCTCACGCGCTTGTGCTGGGGGGGATGATCCTAAACGTAGCGGGGGCGCACAGGCTCACCTAAAGGTGAGCCTGCAATTACTGGTAGTGTTAGGGCGTCCTGCGCCCCGCCTGTCCCCGCGATTAAAATCGCGGGGGTAGCACAAGTGGGGAGGCGCTGGTGTGCAATTTAATTTTCGGGGTAAATTCCAAAAGTGTGATAATGCTCTATTGCTGACGAGGGGGGCGTTGCGGGGGGATACCCCCCGCAGAGGGGGTATGGCGCAACGCAGTGCGCCCCTAGGGGGAGACTTCCCCCTCCTCAACAGGATTACTACCAAAGCGCCTACCTGATTTACTCAGAATTTGGAAGTGCACCCGAGGCGCTGAAGGGGTATTGACATTTTTTTCCTTTTTTGTTAGCCTTTCATCATTACGGTAGAAGCCGCGATGCTTTCCCTCTCGTGCCAATGACTGGCGCCTTGGTAATGCTTGTAGAAACAAGCAAGAAAACACTCAATACAACGTAAACGGGCTCATGGGAGTTCTGTTTACACAAAATTTTTTGGCACGCTTGAGTGCCCATGGGTTTTTATGCCCAAAGGAGTATTTTATGAAAAAGAGATTTTTGCTCGTTCTTGTTTGTTTTGTTGTTTCCTCGTCTCTCTTCGCGCATGAATTTTTCGTCATCCCCGACGAAGTAAAGGCTTACAAAAGCGGCGATACCGTCAAAATCGACGCGCTTTCGACGCATTATTTTACCGTCGGCGAGGAGCTGGAACCCGCCGAAGTGAACGAAGTCTATGCCGTCAAAAACGGCGTCAAAGGCGCCGACCTCCCCCTTACGCGAAATGCCGACAAGGTATGGTACGAGGCTGAGTATACGCTCACCGATAACACGCCCGTTATCATCGTGGGCAACCGGAAAGGCGGCTTTTACTGCACTTTTACCGACGGAGGCTATGCCGACGGCAAAAAAGCGGAGGTAGCGGCGGCAAATCGGGGCAAAACAATCGCAAAATCGCGCTATTTTGCCAAATATTCGAAGTTTTACCTCAAGCCCGACCCGAAAGATACCAGCTTCAGCACCCCCTTGGGGCATGATATCGAAATAATCCCCCTCGATAACCCCGCAAAAATAAGCAAAGGCATCTTTTCGAAGGCGAAATTCAGGGTTTTATACAAAGGGCAGCCGCTGCCAAACGCCGAAATCTCGGCAACTTACGATTATTACAACTATAAAACGGCAAACGCCTATGCTCAGAGCGCAAAAACTGACGCAAAAGGCGAAGCAAGTTTTAAGATCGATAATGCAGGCATCTGGCTAGTCAGAGTAAGCGACACCCGAAAATCCGCTTTCCCCGACACCGACGAAGACAACCTCGCCGCAATCGTCGTCTTCACCGTAGCGCCTTAGTGCGCCACAGGCACTTTCATGCCTTCCGTTCGGTTTGCGGGCGGGGGGCAAAAAAGCAGACGAGTGGAGGAGAGAAAAATGATGATAAAAATTCTGTTTGCGGCAGTATTAGCGAGTGTGCTGCCTCCGGCGCTTTTTGCGCATGGCGTGGAAGTTTCGCGTGTAAGCGGCGCAACGGCGTTTGTGCCGGAGACCGTCCGCTTCGGTTACAGCACCGGCGAGGCGATGTCGTTTGCGATAATCCGCATGTATGCGCCCTCCAAGCCCGAGGTGGAAACCGTGCAGAGCATCACCGACCGCAACGGCTATTTCAGCTTCGTCCCCGACGAGGCGGGGGAATGGCGCATCACTGCCGAGGACGGCATGGGACACAAGGGCGCGCTCACGGTGCAGGTCGTGCAAGCGGCGGACGGCAGCGCCCCGCCTAACACGGGCGCGGCAGACGGCGGGACAAAAACGCCGCTCCCCCTCACCCTCCGCATCCTCTTAGGACTAAGCCTCATCCTCAACATTTTTGCCGTTTACCGCTTTGTCCTGAACAAAAGCGCACCGCGAAAGGAGGCGCCGCACCATGCACATTAGCGAAGGAGTGCTCTCGCCTGCCGTGCTTGCCGCCGGCTGGGCGCTTGCCGCAGGGGGGCTTGCCGCAGGCTTAAAAAAAACCGCCCCCGAAGATTTACCGCGCTGCGCCCTCGTGTCGGCAGTGCTATTTCTGTCCGCCCTCGTCCACATCCCGCTTGGACCGTCGAGCATCCACCTCACCCTACTCGGACTTGCCGGCATCCTCCTCGGCTGGAGCGCCGTCCCCGCGCTTTTTATCGCGCTCCTCTTGCAAGGCTTACTCTTTCAATTCGGCGGGCTGCTCTCGCTTGGCGTGAACACCGCGATCATGGGGTCTGCAGCGCTTTCAGCACATGGATTATGGAAAATATATGGGCGCATCGCCGCAAAGCGGCCGACAGACTGCACCGACGCTGGGCGCGGTGCGCCCAGAGCAAATCCCATCCCCGATCCTAACCCCTACGGGGGCGGCGACCGGGCTATTCGGGGTTCCGCTATCGCTTCATTCCCGCCGCAGGACAAGCACGAGCCCTCACCGCAACTGGGCGCGATGCGCCCAGAGCAAACCCCAAGCATGATGAAACACCCTGCGGGTGCGGCGGGAACGCTACGCGCCCCTACTATCCCTTGCGCAAAATCTTTTCCAGCCGCATTTATCGCATTTTGTGCAGGCTTTTTAGCAATCATAGTAGGCTCCGTCCTGGTATGCGCCGCGCTCACCCTCAGCGATATGAACTTAAAAACCATAGCCGCGCTGATATTCACCGCAAACCTCCCGCTTGCCCTCCTCGAAGGCATCATCACCATGTTCATTGTTATTTTTTTAAATGCATATAGATAAACTAACATTCACCAACCGGTCGCTCCTTTTGGTTCGATTAAGCCAATTCGATTCGCGTTGCAGATTGTTAGCGGGTATTGTGTGCATTGCCATTACGGTGAACCTCCATAACGGGATACTGCTTGCCGCGCTTATTTGTTTAGTAACTACCCTATTAGTGAATGATATAAAAATTGTTATGCTGCGTTTAATTCCCGTGAATATTTTTGCCGCCATGCTTATGATTACGTTCCCCCTTGGTATCTACCTAAGTGCGCTCATCAATATGGATAACAACATTTTAGATTATAGCGATGGGTTTCAACGCGCGCGTCTCTATACCTTACGCATCAATGCAGCGGCGCTCCTCTATATGCTCTGGATCATACCCTTAGGAATTGGCGATATAAGCAATACCCTCTTAAAATTATTCGTCCCCAAAAAACTCGTTACGCTCTTAATGCTAACATACCGGTATATATTCGTCCTCATGGACAAAGTTTTAACCGCAAGCCTTTCACTGCGCATACGAAAACCAAAACGTTTTTCTAAATTAAGCGAGCTGCGCTGTTATGGCAATATGTTTGCGACAAGTATTTTATCCGCCGAACTGCGCGCGTCAAAAGTATGGATAGCCATGCGAAGCCGCGGCTTTACCGATAGTTTTCCGCTTACTAAAGTCTTTACATGGACGCGCAAAGACACCATGCTCATTATTGTGTGTATCGTTATTATGATGTCTCTGTCGGCGCTCGATGTATTATGGAGTTTTCAAAAATGAGTTATTTACAAGTGCAAAATATATCATATAGTTATGAAGGTAAGTTTCCAGCTTTAAGCAATATATCTTTTGATGTCGAAAAAGGCTCCTGCCTCTGCCTCGCCGGAGCGAACGGTTCCGGTAAGTCAACGCTCTTACAGATTATCGCCGCCTGCATCAAGCCTGATGCGGGCGATGTTTGTATTTGTAATGATGCCCCCCCCTCCCCAAAAAAAGTTTCAGTCCTGAGGGACGAGAGCGCCAGACGAAAAATAGGCATCGTTTTTCAGGAGCCTGATAATCAGCTTTTCATGCCGACGGTGTGGGAAGATGTCGCTTTTGCAATCATGAACAAAGGCTGCGCAATGAGCGAAGCAAAAGCGAAGGCGCTCAACGCGCTGCGGGCAGTAGAGGCTGAACATCTTGCTGAACGCCCCCCCTATAAACTTTCCGGTGGTGAAAAACAACGCGCCGCCCTCGCCTCGGTGCTGATTACTTTTCAAAATAATGATGAACACGGCATCTTGCTTATCGACGAGCCGACCGCCTATCTTGACCCGCGCGCCAGAAAAAACTTTATCCAGCTACTCAAAAAACTAAGCTGCACTAAAATCATAGCGACGCACGATTTAGATATGGCATTAACTATCAGCGATGAAATTCTTTTTCTCAATAACGGCACCTTAGCGGCACGCTCGCCTGCACCCGGTCTGCTCTCTGATGAAGTGTTTTTACAGTCGATAGGTTTGGAATTACCGTTATCAAGCCCCGCCCCTCGGCGATTTGAAAAGTTGTTGGGGCTGCCCTTGTGCGGGAGTTGCTCAGCAATTCCGATTTCGGACCACGAACCTCACCAACCTCACGAACGAATACAAAAATAATATGAATAACGTCGATAATTAAGGCAGAAATCGTGAGAATTGTGCGCTAATTTGTTCGT
>JAITNZ010000190.1 GCA_031290205.1 Spirochaetaceae bacterium | reverse complement strand
CGAATAAAGTAGCGCACAATTCTCACGATTTCTGCCTTGTTTATCACCATTATTCATATTCTTTTTCGTCTTCCGTTCGTGTTGTTCGTGAGGTTCGTGGTTGAATTCGGAATCGCTGTGACAGAGGATGTGTGAACAGCGGCTCCGGTGTCGCTCTTGTATTTCACTATCAGCGCCCCGAAGGGGAAGGCAAGAAGCGGGGTTTCAGTCCACCACGGTATAGACGCCGCATTTGAGGTAGTGTGATTCATCGTAGCCCAAAAGTATCGGGTGGTCGCCCGCCTGTGTGCGAAACTCGTTTTGAACAAGCCGTCTGCCCGCATCGTGCGCCGCATCAAGGATCATCCGCTTGAAGTGCGACTCGCTTACCGCATGGCTGCATGAACAGCTGATTAATACGCCGCCGCGCTTGAGCATTTTTAACGCTTTTAGGTTGATTTCCTTGTAGCCTTTCAGCGCGCTTTCCAAAGATGTCCGCGAAGCGGCAAACGCGGGAGGGTCCAAAATAATCATGTCGAAGGTTTCTTTTGCCCGCTCGAACGCTGCCAGCAGCTCGAAGATGTCGGCTTGAACTGTTTTTATGCGGTCTGCAACGCCGTTGAGCAGGGCGTTTTTTGCGACTAAACTGAGCGCGTTCTTCGAGCTGTCTGCGGCAATGACCTCTTCGGCGCCAGCGCGCGCGGCGTGGATGGCAAACCCGCCCGAATAGCAGAAAGCGTCGAGTACTCTTTTGCCGCCGCTGCTGCCGTACCGGAACGCGCATTGACGGTTGTCCCGTTGGTCAAGATAGTGCCCCGTTTTTTGCCCGCCTTCCAAATCAACGATGAACGGCAGCCCATGTTCAAAAATAACGATACCGTTGGCAGGTAACACCCCCTGCGTGATTGCTTCGCGTTCAGGGATTTTTTCTTTTTCGCGCATGAGCAGGGAAACTTTTTCTATAACGGCAAACTCCCCCTCTAACAACGCAGGCAGGACTTCATTCATTGCTTGCAGGATTTCCTTCGTCCTCATATCCAGCGCGAACGTTAAAATTTGTATCGAAAGGATTTTTTGCGGGGAGCCAAGGCTTGTGGAAAGCGTGTGCATAACAAGAGGATAGGCGCGCTCAGTCTTTTGAATATCGTCAAGGCTCCATCCTATAAAACTGTCTATGATCAATCCGGGAATAAAATCCGCTTCGGCAAAAACAAGCCTGCATGAAACAGAGGCTAGGTCGATACCGAGGCGCGAGCGGCGCTCTGCGGCTTCCCGTATTCGCCTTTTGAAAAAACCCGTGTCGACGCCCTCTTTCGACGGGCTTATCATGCGTGCGATAATTTTCGACGCGGGATTGACGAGCGCCCTCCCCACATATTGTTCACCGTGCTTGTTACAGCTTTCAACATCGGCAAGCTCGCCGGGGAAAAGCTGCACAGGACGTTCAGCCGCGCCCTTGCCTTCGAGGATGCTCCTCACTTCGTTGTCATAAACCCAAGGATGCCCGCGGAATATCCGCTCCTCTTCACCTTTTCTTAATATTATACGTTTCATTGCTACCTTCTTGAAGAAGGGGAACAGGGGTCGGGGAACGGGTAAGATTTTACCTTCATATATACCATAATCCGAAGTGAAAACTCTGTTCCCTGTTCCCTTTCTTCTAAGTTACCTTCTGAACGATGAGCCGCGTTCAAGCTCCGCCCGATACTTCGCAACGGTTCTCCGCGCGATGCGGATGCCGCGTTCCCCAAGGCGCTCGGCAATTTGATTGTCGCTTAACAAATGTGCCTCGCCACTTAGTATCTCGCGGATTATTTCTTTGACGCCGGTTTTCGAAAATCTTTTTTCGGATACCCCCCCCCCCTGTTGAGCGGCGCCTGCTGCGTTGCTAAAAAAATAACGTATCTCGAAAGTCCCCCACTCAGTTTCCATATACTTGCCGTTTGCCGCGCGGGAGACTGTCGTCTCGTGCATTTCCAGTTTTTCTGCGATTTTACGCTGGGTAAGCGGGACGAGGTACTTCGGTCCCCGAACAAAAAAATCTTTTTGGTAGTGGACAATGGCGCGAGAGACGCGGAAGACGGTGCGGTTGCGTTTGTTAAGCGAATTGATGAACCAGCGGGCTTCCTGCACGTTTTCTCGGATAAAGTCCCGCCCGCCCGATTCAGCAGGGGCGTTTTTTAAGAAAAACGGCGAAATGCCCAGCACGGGAATCTCCTCGTCATTGATAACGATTTTAAATTCATTTTTTTTGTTTTCTTTGCGGATAACACTGACATCGGGGATGACAAAACGAGTCTCCGAGACGCTGCCTCCGCCGGAAACAAATTGCCTGCCCGGAAACGGCGAGAGGCGCTTCAGCTTTTCAAAAAGAGCTCGCAATTCAGCCTCGCTCATCCCTGTTTTACGCTTTATCGCAAGCAGCTTCCCCCGCTCGTACTCGGCAAAATAGGGGAAAAGGGCGGCGATTTTCTCCCGCGTTTGGGCATCGTAGCGGAGTTCGGCTTGGACAGCAAGCGATTCTTGATAGTCAGCGGTGCCGCAGCCCTGCGGGTCGAGCCGTCGCACTGCCTCAAGCGCACGTTGCACATCCTCCGGCGCAAGGCTTTTTAAGAGCAGCTCAAGACTTTCGGTATGAAAACCATCCGGCGAAAGATTCTGAATGATAAGCTCGCCTGCCTCCCGCGCCTCTGTCGGGAGCGGCTCAAGATGAAACTGACGGAGGAGGTGCTCCTGCAAAGTTTCCGGTCTTGAAAGCGCCCCTTCGATAAAAGCGCGATGCAGTTCGCCGTCCTTCGCGCCGCCTGCTCTGAAAACATCGCCAGTGCCGCGCCGCGCATCGAGGGAAACGGTGCTCCGGTCTGTAATAAGCTCCAGCGCGGGATTCTTTTGCAGTTCCTCGTCAATCTGAAGGCGTAAATCGGCAATGGGAAGCGTCATAATACGCACCGATTGGAGCAGTTGCGGACTCAATTTGAGTCCAAGACGCTGATTCTGAACAAAACTTGAACGTTGCGCTATTGCCATAAGCCCAGTGTAATTCATTTTGCAAATCTCTTACAGTGGCGCCACAAACACGGCAGCAGTTCCGAATTCAACCACGAAACTCACGAACAACACGAACGGAAGACGAAAAAGAATAATGGTGATAAACAAGGCAGAAATCGTGAGAATTGTGCGCAATTTGTTCGTGTGGTTCGTGCGGTTCGTGGTTAATTTTCGAATTCGTAATTGCTGCAAACCCGGCTGATAAACGCATAGGATAATGGAAAATCGTTTAGCCCACCGCAAGACCGTTTTTCTGCGGGCTTGCACATCGTGCCGGGGATGAGATTTGAACTCACACGGCCTTGCGACCAGGGGATTTTAAGTCCCCGGTGTCTACCATTCCACCACCCCGGCTCAAAGAGGCATATACATGATGCCTAGACCTATCATCGTATACTATTTTGATGTTGTCAATTGCCTGTAAAAACCGCCTGTGGACATTCTTCTTCAGCCTCTTCCCTGTTCTTACTTTGCCCACGCGCCGCTTGCATTTTTCCAATAGGTTCCGGCGCCTCCTGCTTCGTACTTGGTTTTCAGGCTGTCGCTGTTTTGGTCGCCGGGGAAGGACGCAGTACTAGCCATGACGCAGCCGTATCCTAAGCTTACTCTGATAAGCATGTTGCAATCTCTGAATGCGTCACTCGCGATTGACGTAACTGTCGGGAAGTCCACAGTAGTAAGCGTGACGCATTGTTTGAATGCATCACTTGCGATACTTTTAACACTCGGTAAGAATACGGACCGAATGCTGGAGCACCATGAAAACGCTTCTACCTCGAGGGTCTCGACTTCCGTAAAGTTCACGGACTCAAGGCTGGTGCAGTAATAAAACGTCATATTCCAGATTTTTGTCACCTTGGGGAAGTTCACGGACACGAGGCTGCTACAGTTGCTAAACACCGAGCCGTTACTCGAACTCCCAATGTCCGTGACGTTCGGGAAGCTCGCGGACACGAGGCTGGTACAGCCCTTGAACGCACCATTCCCGATGCTTATCGCTGACTCGGCGTTCACGGTCTTCAGGTGCGTCAGTCCAAGCCCCCCCTCTGCGACGCCGAATATGTTTTCGGGGATAGCCGTAACCGAGCCGATGTTCAGCGTCTCGATGTTCGTGCAGCCGGTGAACCGGTCCTGCGTAAGGGCGGTAACTTTCGGGAGGCTGACGTTTTTGAGGGCGATGCAGTCCTCGAATGCGCTCTCCCCGATGGTCGTTGCCAGCGGGAAGCTCACGCTCGTAAGGGAGCTGCACTGGTAAAATAAAAGCACCTCGATGGTCGTTATCAGCGGGAACTCCACGGCTTTTAGGGCAATGCATCCGGTAAACGCATTATCCTCGATGCTCGTTACCAGCGGGATGTCCACACTCGTAAGGGCGCCGCACTCGTAGAACGCATGCTGCCCGATGCTGGTAACATTCGGAAAGGAAGCGCTCGTAAGGGCGCCGCACTGATAGAACGCCTCTTTTTCCATGGTTACGACTGCCGGTGCGTACACGCTCACGAGGGATTCGCGCTCACGGAACGCCCTCTCCTTGATGGTCGTAAGTCCCGGCGCGTAAAAGGATTTCATATTTCCGCAGCTATCCGTAATCGTCGTTACCGAGACGGGGAGGACGAGGGCGCCTATACGGGTGGCGCCGCTGTTCCACGTTGCGCCGTAGCAGAGCGAGAGGTTGAGGGTGATAGAGTCGTCCCCTTCCAGCCCCCGCGTGATTCCGTCGGTAACGGCGCCCAGTTCGGATTCGTTTGCCACATTTACGCCGCTCACATACACGCTCCAGCCCGTTTCATAGCGGGTATCCCCTGCGACGGTTTCAATAGCGGTTTGGATATCGTCTGCGGTGAATACGCCCGGAATCACCACCGTTTTCGCGTCCGGATCCACGACAATCATCGTGCCGCTCCCCGCGCCCGCCGAGGCATCCTTGGAAAGCGTTTGCCAGCTATCCCCGTCCCAGATGCGGGACTCATTCAAATTCGTGTCGTAGTATGTCCAGCCTGTTTCGGGGGAAGTCGGCGCTTCGTCCAAGCTACCCTTCCACACGATGCCCATGCCAGACGTGCCGTCCTGAGCCAGAATGCGCCACTCGTTGCCAATGTAAATGTACGTTGTATTATCATCCGTGTTGTAATATGCCCAGCCCGCCACGGGGTTAGGCGGCGCCCATCTGTTGCTGCCCTTCCAGACGATGCCGGTGGTCGCCGCCCCCGGCTGCGTAAGCACCGAAATTGCCACCACATCCCTAACACTCCCGACGTTCGCCGTAATTATCGTAAGCCCGGGCGAGCGGGCTGTTACCCGTCCCGTCGCATCAATCGTGGCGATGCCGGGGCTCCCGCTACTCCACTGCGGCGTGGCGTTCGAGGGGAATACCGTCGCCTCCAGCGCGGCGCTATCCCCCACGTAGAGGGCGGCGCCATCATACTTCACCACGACGAAACTCCCGTCAACCGTGCCGTCGAGATTCCACCATTTTTCCGCAGGCTTGATGTTCGCCTTGTTTATGCTGATTTTTATCCTGCCGCCCGGTTCCGCCGGAACATTGGTCAAACTAAGCGTCCATTCGGTAACGACGATCTGGTCGGGGCTAAGCGCGCCCACTTCTGGACTCGTCCGCTCCTCGGTCTGCTCCTTGCCGGACGCGTCATAATAGATGAAGCTGAAGAGCTCCCCCGTCAAACCGTCGACCGCCTCGCTAAACTCCAGCTTGAGCGTCGCCTTCCCATCAACCGGCGGCGCCCCTGTCGCACTAATCCACGTTATAGCAGCCGGAGCCACGCCCGCATCCGAGCTTGCTACACTACACGAGGCAATGACCAGCGCGATTAGCGCCAGCGCGGCTAATGCCGCCAGTGCTTTGTTACAATCTTTCATTTCTTTCATACTATGCTCCTATAAATTGAAGATGGGGATGGGGGATGGGGAGTAGGGAACAGGGAACAGGGAACAGGGAACAGGGAACAGGGGGGAAGAATTCAATTTGATTTTTTTTCCACAGCTCATTGCTCGTCTCTCAACACTCTTCAATAATGATTTTTGGGACGCCTGAATTTTCCTCATAAAGCATTTTATCATAAAAACAGGAAGCTGTCAACCCATTATTTTGGGGTTGCAGCAGTTCCGAATTCAACCACGAACCTCACGAACAACACGAACGGAAGACGAAATGAATATGAATAATGGTGATAAACAAGGCAGAAATCGTAAGAATTGTGCGCTAATTTATTCGT
>JAITNZ010000175.1 GCA_031290205.1 Spirochaetaceae bacterium | reverse complement strand
GCGTTCGACACCGTAAGGTGCGCGGTAACGCCGCCACAGGCGGTCTAAGCCTTGCCTTTAGTGAGAAAAAGGCGTCCTCGGATAAAGCCTTTACCACAGAGTGCGCGGCAAGGAGCATGGTAGCGGACGCTGATGCGTCCGCGCTGGTGCCGCTGACCGAAATTGTCCCCATGCGTGTGCCGCATACCTAAGAAAGCCTTCCCCCCTCTGCGTAAGATAATTCATAATCAGCTTTGCATGGAGTGTCGACGAAAATACGCCATGTGTTTGTTTCCCCCCACATTTTCATTGCTGACTGAACTTATCCTGCGACAAGCATCGAGAAGACCATCGTAAAGAGGGCAACCGTTTCGCAAAGACCGACGACGAGCATATAGTTACCGAAGCCCTGTCCTGTTTCGCCGTAGGCGTCACAGGCAGCGGCGGAGCATTTGCCCTGCACCAGAGCCGAAGCGCCCATGCCCAAGCCGGCAAAGATTCCAAGCCCCAAGAGGGTAAAGGAGGGCATCGTTCCCGCATTTGCCGCAGTTGCTAAAATATTCATAAGAATAAAACCGTAAATTGTCTGGGTAAGCGGCGCACCGGCAAAGGCTACCAAAATGAACGGGGCAGGTTTATTCTGCACAAAACATTTTTTCCACGCGCCGATAGCCGCCATACCGGCAATACCGGATCCCGCCGCAGAACCTACCGCGGCAATACCTAAACAAGCGCCAATACCAATCTGTCCAATCAATCCAGCATCCATTTTTTTCTCCTTCTAAAATTATACCTGTAGATTTTCTATTTATTTTTCCCTTGCTTTAACACAAAAGGTTTATATGAATAACCGGACCATTCCATACCAAGATGGTTGCCCGCATATTCCAAAAGATTAAGTCGAACGCCGTGTACGATAACCGACAGCGCGTTCATTATCATGTTCAGCCCATGTCCAAAAATCAGTATGAGGACGGCGGCGAAGATTTTCCCCACAAGAGCGCCGGCGGTCTGTGGCAAGGCGCCGCTTATGCCGGACATCGAGTTAAAACTCTGCGCTATCGAACTGCCCGCAATGCCGACAGCAAAGAGGCGGATATAGCTAATGATGTCGGCAAAACTCCCCACCGTGTTGAGGAAGGTCGGCAGGAAGTTGGCAAAACTCTTCCCCACATTGGCAAACACATTGCCCCCATTCTGATTGGCGAAGATAAAGTAGACGAAGAGTCCGCCGCCAATCAGGTAGGTGGCAAAGGGCGGCAGCGTTACCTTCAAGAGCATCGACAGCACGAGGAAGTAGAGCCCCACCATCATCACGAGCCAGCCAAACTGGGCGAGCGCAACCGGAGAGGGCAGCAGCTTCTTGATGTTTTTAATGTGCGAGTAAACCAGCTGGATGAGCGCCAGCGTAAAACAGAGGAACTGCACGTTCCACTGGCTCCACTTATCCTGAGTCTGCGGCATATTCTCCTCCGCTATGCTGAGGATATGCTGAAAGAAATTCGGCAAGAGGCGGAACCCGGCGGCAAAATTATAATTTTGGAACAGGGCAATCGCCTGTAAGGGTGCGGGAAGTTTTTCGTAGGGAATCGCGAACCACGAGGCGTTGATAGCCCCCCAGACAATCGTGCAGAAGGAAAGCAAACAGAAGAGTTTTACCGCGTCGGGTACCTTCCCCGTCTTTGCCCGTATCGAAAGCCCGATAAGCGCGCAGAGCACAAAAATAATCGTCCCGTAAGCGGCATCCCCGAATATCATCGCAAAGAAGATAGCGAAAAAGATTAAGTATGAGGGGCTTACGTCGTATTCTTCGTAGCCGGGAACCGTCCCTAGGAAGTCGAAAAGCGGCTTGATTATCCGCACAAAGGCATTATTTTTCGTGAGCGTCGGCGGCTTATCCCCCGCGCCCGGATCCGAAGCATAGAGCGCCCAGCCGTTTTCACCAGCCGCCCGCTTTAAGACTCCAAGCTCGTGCGCGGGGCTGTAGCCCGAAATCCACGCGACATCCAGCGTTTCGCCGACTTCCATCGTGTCCATGCCCGCTCGTGCCGCTTCGAACTCGATTGCCTCTTCGGTTTTACGTTTTTCCGCCTCGATAAAGGGAACAAGGTGCCCCGATGCGGCAAGTTTGCACTCAATAGCGTGCACTTCGGCGCGTAAAGACTCGTTTTCTCTTTCAAGGGCGTCGAGTGAGCGCTCCGGCAGGGCAAATGGGTTCTCTCCTTCAATCGGCTTGCCCACGGAAACGCAGAAAACCGAGCGCGCATCCTTTTTAAGGACGATAATCTCATCATCTTTTAATTTGCCATATTTTTTAAGGCTCAATTCGTAGGGGTAGATCGCGGTTTTTTCGCCGATCGCCTTGAATTCGGCAGGCTCGAAGCTGCCCCAGCGGGCGATGCGGGCAATTTCGCGCGTGTTCGCACTCAATTTTTCCTGATTCTGCTTGCGCTTTTCGTTCTGGTCGAGGACGAAGGCGGCAAGGTCTTCCGGGACGGGGGCGCCCTCTGCACCTGCACCTTTAGGCTCTTTTTTAGGTAAAAAGTTTTTTAACACGAGCGCCGCCATATCGAGTTTTGACTTCCCGTCGAGCAGGGCGCTTAAGTCTTCCGACGTAACCGCTTTCTTCTGAATGTGAATAACGCCTAGTTCGCGGAGTCTTTCAAGTGATACGCTTCGGTCCTTGTCCATGACGAACAGGGACACTTTTTTCATGGGAACTATCATCCGGCTCTCTTCTCCATAGCGCGTTTTGAAATCTTTCCGCGCACAACGGCGGCTGTCTGCTCGTCGCCTAAGTAAACCTGAATTTTCTTAATATTCTGCTTCGATTCGGGAATCTTTATCTTTTCAAAGAGGTTCACCCTCTGGGTCGTCGTCCGCAGTTCCGCCTCGAGGCGGCGCTGCTGTTCTTCCATTACGTCCGCTTCCAAGTCGATTAACAGCGCCTGCTTCATGTTTTGCACGGCGCTATCGAGCCAGAGCGGTTTTTCAATCAAACTGTAAGGCGTGATTGCAAAATCCGCGCCCTCAAAAATCGGAATCGGCACTCCGGCAATGTTGCCCTCAGTCAAAACGAGCTTCGTAATCTTCAGTATATCCGCCGTGAATACGCCCTTTTCGCCGAAAACGGCAATCCACGCCTTAAATGAATTATCGATGCGCTCTTTTTCGGCGCGCAACTCTTTCACCCGCATCTCCACCGCCCGAATCTCCGCCTGCAACTGCTGTTTCTTCAGCATCAATGTGGGGAGGTAGCGCTGGAACATTTTGAGCGCATCTTTCTGCTTTTTCAGCTCATTCTTGGTTAGTTTAACTTTTGCCACGCAACAACCTCTATTTGTGCCAGAATTCGTCGAGGAGCTTTGTCGGGAGCCCCGTCTCTTCAGCCGTAAAACAATCGCCTAGGATTTCCCAGCCTAAATCGAGCGCGCGTTCCAGCGGAATGTTCACCGACAGGTCCATCATCTCTTTCTCGAAGCGGACGCCGTATTTCAGCAGCTTTCCGTCCCATGCGCTCATCATAAAACCCATCGACTTTTTTTCGAGGGTCTCTTTATAATAGGAGTAGAGCTTTATCATCCCGTTCATGATGTCGCGGTGATCCTTGCGGGTTTTGCCGTTTACCATCTGTTTGAGGCGTGAAAGCGACCCGAAAGGCTCGATTCGCCCGCCTTTGAGGTAATACTGCCCCTCGGTGATATAGCCGGTGTTATCGGGAACGGGGTGCGTAACATCGTCGCCGGGCATCGTCGTTACGCCGAGTATCGTAATCGAACCGGCTTTCTCGAAGTCAACGGCTTTTTCATAACGCGAGGCAAGCTGGCTGTAGAGGTCGCCCGGATAGCCGCGGTTCGACGGAACCTGCTCCTGCGAAATGGCAATTTCCTTGAGCGCGTCGGCAAAGCTCGTCATGTCGGTGAGGAGGACGAGGACGTTTTTGTCTTGCAGGGCGAACTTTTCGGCAACGGCAAGCGCCATGTCGGGCACCATGAGGCATTCGACGGTCGGGTCGGATGCGGTGTGGATGAACATGACGGTCTTTGAAAGCGAGCCGCCGGATTCCAGCGTATCCTTAAAATAGATGTAATCGTCGTATTTCAGCCCCATCCCGCCGAGGATGATGACGTCAACCTCTGCTTGCATGGCGATGCGGGCAAGCAGGTCGTTGTAAGGCTCGCCTGAAATCGAAAAAATCGGCAGCTTTTGCGAAACAACGAGCGTGTTAAAGAGGTCGATCATCGGGATGCCCGTCCGTATCATGTTGCGCGGCACGATACGCTCCGACGGGTTGACCGAAGGTCCTCCGATGGGTATCAGATTTTCGTGCAGGGGCGGTCCCTTGTCGCGCGGATTACCGGAACCGGTGAACACGCGCCCGAGAATATTTTCCGAAAATGAAATCTGCATCGAATGTCCGAGGAAGCGCACCGTGTCCCCTGTCGAGATGCCCCGTCCGCCGGCAAATACCTGCAACGAAACCATGTCGCCCGACAGCCGATTCACTTCGGCAAGCGAGGTGCCGAACGCCGTGTCAACTTCCGCCAAATCGCCGTAACGGACATCTTCCGCCCGGACGGTAATAACGCTTCCTGTTATCGATTCAATCTTGCTATACACTTTTTTCATACGTTTCCGTCCTATCCCAATAATTTTTCCGCATCCGCGTCTATTCCCGAAGATGCGCCCTTAACTGCGTCAAGTATCTCAGCTTCGAGGGTCTTGAAAGCGCCGCTGTTGAACTGCGCGAAGTTGTAGTCAATAAATTTCTGGCGAAGCCGGGCAAATGCCGAGCGCGCCGCATCTTTGTCTTTGAAGGTAAACCGCGTCCCGAGAATCCGAATCAGCAGGTCGAATACATATTTCTGCCGCTCGGTGCTGGTCGCCTCATCAACATCGTGAAACGAATTTTGCTGAAGGTAGACCGAATCCAGAATGTCGCCCTTCAGGTAGATAAGGAAGTCGTCGATGCTCGTCCCTTCTTCGCCGACAACCTTCATCATCTGCTCGACTTCCGTGCCCCTGTGGAGAAAGCCCCGCGCATAAGCAACTTTGTCGGCGGCTATGATGCCCTTATATTTCGACCATGATTCAAGAGGATGAATTGAGGGGAACTTCCTTGCGTCCGAGCGTTCGCGGGAGAGCCCGTGGAAGGCGCCTACGACCTTGAGGGTGCCCTGCGTAACCGGCTCTTCAAAGTTGCCGCCCGCAGGAGAAACCGTGCCGCCAATCGTAACGGAGCCCATCGAGCCGTCTCGGAGTTTGACCAGACCCGCCCGCTCGTAAAAGCCTGCTATCGTCGATTCGAGGTAGGCGGGGAAGGCTTCCTCGCCGGGGATTTCTTCGAGGCGCCCCGACATTTCGCGCAATGCCTGCGCCCAGCGGGAGGTCGAATCCGCCAAAAGGAGGACGTTCAGCCCCATCTGCCGGTAGTATTCAGCCATAGTAACGGATGTGTAGAGGGACGCTTCGCGCGCCGCAACGGGCATTGATGAGGTATTACAGATGATGACGGTGCGCTCCATCAGCGATTTTCCCGTTTTAGGGTCAATCAATTCGGGGAATTCCTTCAATACTTCGACAACTTCACCCGCCCGCTCGCCGCAAGCCGCCACAATAACGATGTCAACATCGGCATTTTTCGATTGGGCGTGCTGCAAAACGGTTTTTCCCGCACCGAAGGGTCCCGGCGTGCAAAATGTCCCGCCCCGCGCAACCGGAAAAAACGTGTCGATGATGCGAAGCTGCATCACCAGCGGCTCTTCCGGTCGAAAACGCTCTTCGTAGCAGGTAATCGCCCGCTTAACGGGCCAGCGGAAGGTCATCGTGAGCGGGATGAGCTCGCCGTTTTCATCTTCAAGTTCCGCTATCTTGTCGTGGATTTTATAGTTGCCGGCGGCGGCAACGGACTTCACCTTATAGCTTTTCAGCATATTGAAAGGCACCATGATCCGGTGGGTATGCACCCCTTCAGGCACCGTCCCCAGCGTATCGCCGCGCTGGACTGCCGCACCGACCGCCGCAACGGGGGTGAACGCCCATTCGCGGTCTGTCGGAAGCGGGTCGAGGTAGATGCCCCGCTCGAGGAAGTAGCCGGTCTGCTTGGCTAGTTCAGGCAGCGGGTTCTGCAAACCGTCAAAAACCTGCCCCAAGAGCCCTGGTCCCAGTTCGACGGCGAGCATATCGCCTGAAAATTCAACTTCGTCGCCGATTTCGATGCCGCGCGTCATCTCGAAAACCTGCAAGGAACAAATATCCCCCTTGATTCGGATAACTTCGCTCTTCAGTTTTTTGTCGCCGAGTTGGATGAATCCAACTTCGTTCATGGACACCTGCCCGTCAAAACGGACATTGACCATGTTGCCGTTGACGGCGGCAACTATTCCTTTTGTTCCAATCATGTCGCTTCTCCGTTTGCGCCCGCTTTGGGAGCGCTTTCGATAATTCCAGCGTATAACGCCTTGTATTCAGCAAAGCCTTCCTCACTCTTAAATGAAGAACGCCGTTCGATTAACAATAATTTAAGGAAGTAGGCGAACACAACGTCCGCCGTAAAGTAATCGAGCCCCACTAAGGATTCGATCGCGTCCCACCTGCCCTTGTCCAGAAAAAGTTCAGCCTCGAAGGGGTCTTCCATCGCAAAAGCCGCCTTCGCCAGCGTCTTTACCTCGTCCAGCCCGTCGGGGATTTCTGCCGCCAAAACCTCGAATTGCAGCTTCGCCGCGCGGAGCTTCGCAAGCGTGAGCGTCAAAACCCGCTCCCGCGCGCACCACGCATTGATAAACGCCGACGAGGTGGGCTCGCTTGCTTCGCCGCTCTGGAGCCCAAGCCGACAGAGACTGAGGAGCGCCGCGTCGGGCTTGCTGAGCATTGCCCCATACCGTTCGAGGAATGCGGCGGACGAGAGCGGCGGCTCCTGTCCGTAATGCAGTTGAGGGAGTTGGGCAATCAGAAAATAGTATGCCACCTAGAGCCCCTTCGCCCCATTTTTCAGGATTTCGGCAAGCTGGGGGTTCAGGTAGTCGGCGAGCGCCCCCGCCACGGCGGAAGCGGAAAAATCATAGTAGGCTGAGCCGTCTTTTTCGCCAATCCGAAAGCCCGCGCCCACATTTCTGCCCACTTTCAGCTCGACGCCCTTGGCGATTTCGGCGGCAAGCGCCGATGTCGACCACGACCTCAAGGTTGAAAGCCGCGCCTCGTCCAAAATAAGGTCCACGGCGCCCTTCCCATCAAGCCAGCCTTTCACCACTTCGGGAATGACCGCCTTCAAAACATCATTATTGTAGGTTTTTGCGACCTCTTTCGAGATAATTTTGCCCAAAAGCCCTTCAATTTCGGACTTGAACGCCAGTACCAGGTTCCGCGACGCCTGCTCGACGGCGGCAACACCTGCCTTCTCAAACCGCTCGGCATCGGCTTTGCCCTTTGCCACAACGGCTTCCGCCTCTTTGCGGGCAGCCTCGACGGTCCGCTTTGCCTCGGCTTCGGCGGCGCCCTTAATCTTGAGCGCCTCGTCATTCGCCGACTCGATGCCCTCTTTTTTTATCTTCTCTATGAGTTCTTGCAGTTGGATATCCATAAGTCCCTCGTTTTATCAATCATTTGTTTCAGTGTAAAGCATTAAGTGAAAAATGTCAATACCCCGCTTCAGCAACTCAGCAATTACGAATTCGAAAATTAACCACGAACGGCACGAACAAATCGCAACTACGCGGGCGACCGCATTAAGAATTGTCCACAGATGGACACAGGGGGAAGGCTTTCTCGGTCGGCGGCACAAGCGCTTACGCACCAGTGCTCGCCGCCATGCTCCTAACCACGCACTTTGCCGTCGGCGCCCTTGCTCGTTGCGAGCCTCCGTATCTGTGTTAAACAGTAAGGTGCGCGGTAACGAGCATGACAGG
>JAITNZ010000120.1 GCA_031290205.1 Spirochaetaceae bacterium | reverse complement strand
GGTGAACCTGCATTGACAGCGAAATGTTACCTCATCTTGCGCCACGCCATGAACGGTTTACTGCGTCAACGTCCTACCGGACACGGTGATTGGGCGGGGCGGGGCTAGCCCCCGCAGAGGGGGTAGCGCCGCAATTTTGCGGCGCGTTGGGGGAGACTGCCCCCCCCGGTTGATTTTTTCCCCGTGAAACGCTACCTTTAAAAGACAATGAACCCACTGGCTGAAGAACTCAACAGCATATTGGACAGGACAAGCGCGGGGCGGCTCTTATCGGATTTCGGGCGGCGCATCTACTTTCCGAAAGGCATCATCGCGCAGTCCGCCGAAGCTAAAAAAGACGCGAAAACGGCGAACGCAACCATCGGTATGGCGTATCATAACGGCAAACCGATGATGCTCTCCGCGCTGGGCGAATGTATCAACGCGCTCAAGGCTGAGGAGATCGTGTCCTATGCGCCGACAGCCGGTTTTGAAGAGGCAAGGACGCTCTGGAAAGAGGCGATACTCGCCAAAAATCCTTCGCTGCAAGAAAAAAATATTTCGCTGCCGGTCGTCGTGCCCGGCATAACGGCGGGAATTTCCTATACGGCAGACCTTTTCCTCGGCGCAGGGCAGACTATCATCGCAAACGACCCTTCATGGGATAACTACAGCCTGATTTTCGAAACGCGGCGCGGGGCTTCGATACGCGGTGTCCCGTTTTTTGCGGGGGACGGGCTCGACCTCGAGGCGATACGGACGGCGGTGCGCGAGGAAGCGAAAAGCGGGGCGGTCCGGATCATCCTCAATTTTCCGAACAATCCCGCCGGATACTCGCCGAGCGTCGAGGAGGCGGCTGCCCTCTGCGAATGCCTGCGCGAAGCTGCCGAAAGCGGCGCCGCCGTGCTTGCCCTCTGCGATGATGCGTATTTCGGGCTCCGCTACGAAGAGGGCAGCTTTCCCGAATCGCTTTTTGCCGTGTTAAGCGGCTTACACGAGCGCATTATTGCGGTAAAAGCCGACGGACCAACGAAAGAGGACTATGTCTGGGGGCTGCGGGTGGCATTCCTCACGTTTGGCTCGAAGGGGCTTGCGGCGGAGGATTTCGCCGCGCTGATTCAAAAGCTCGAAGGCGCCATCCGCTCCTCAGTTTCCTGTTCCAACACCCCCGCTCAGTTCCTCCTCAAAAAGACAAGCGCCGACCCGAGGAGCGCCGGCGAAAAAGTGCGCAACTACGAGCTCCTCCGTGCCCGCTACCGTGCCGTCAAACAATTTGTCGCCGCCCATGAGGATTTTATGCCCCTGCGGTCATTGCCGTTCAACTCCGGCTACTTCATGAGTTTTGCCTGCGTCGGCTTCGATGCGGAAACGTTGCGACGGGAACTCCTCGCCCGCCACGGCATCGGCGTCGTCGCCCTCGGCGGCAGCTACATCCGCCTCGCCTACTCTTCATTAGATGAGGAGCAGATCGCGCCGGTGCTCGAGACGATTTTCAACACAGCGGCGGCACTGGGCGCTTAGAGTACTGACACCATCAACAAATCTCATTCTTATAATATTATTCCCATTAAGGTGAACGGTAAACAACGCCTGAAATTTCGTTGCTACTCAGGACAGTCTAGCAGCCTGTAACATCTAATAGCATACAAGCAACTGATAGTATGCTATTATTCCATTGGAGGGCTAATACCAATGAAAAAAACACGAAGGAAATTATACTGACGGCGGAAGAACGGCGGGAACTTGAGGTGTTCACGGGAAGCGGCGAGGTGGAAGCCCCTATCATCATGCTGGCTTGTAGCAAGCCGACAGAGGGGCGTTGCTGACAGCAGTTCCGAATTCAACCACGAACCTCACGAACAACACGAACGGAGGACGCAATGAATATGAATAATGGTGGTAACCAAGTCAGAAATCATGTGAATTATGCGCAATTTGTTCGTGTGGTTCGTGCCGTTCGTGGTTAATTTTCGAATTCGTAATTGCTGCGTTGCTGAAGCGTGGTCTAGCACAAACTGCCTTTTTTTGGTATATTCATTAAGGATATACTGATTTTAATACCTTGTCCACAGATTCACCCTGATTTCTGCTCTGTAATCCGTGCTCGTCTGTGCCTTTGTGGATAAAATCTTTTAATCAGCGTTGCCGTAAGGAGTATTTTATGGAAAAAATTGCTAGTTTTCAGGTAGACCACCTGCGATTGAAGCCGGGACTTTATGTCTCGCGCAAAGATAAATTCGGCGGGGCGGCGCTTACCACCTTCGACATCCGTTTTAAGGAGCCGAACAAGGAGCCCGTCATTGACATGCCCGCGCTGCACACCATCGAACATCTCGGCGCCACCTTCCTACGCTCACACCCCCAGTGGAAAGAGCGAGTCGTCTACTTCGGTCCCATGGGCTGCCGGACGGGTTTTTATGTGATCCTCGAAGGCGACCTCTCAAGCCGAGACGCCCTCCCCCTCATCATCGAGCTGATGGATTGGATCGCGGCGTTCGAGGGCGAAATCCCCGGCGCAAAACCGGCAGAGTGCGGCAACTATAGCGAGCAGAACCTCAACATAGCAAAATGGGAAGCGGTGCGCTTCGGCAAACTGTTGAAGACCGCAAAGGATGAGAATTTGAATTACCCGTCGCGATGAAGAAGGGGTTTGGGGTATAGGGTTTGGGGTATGGGGGGAAGATAGTAGAGTGAGGAGTTGGGAATGTGCAGGAAGCAAGGAGTAGGAAGAAAGATTTCAAAGTGAAATCTTCCCCCTGTTCCCTGTTCCCTGTTCCCCGTTCCCCGTTCCCCTTCTTCAATGGAGACAACAATGAACAACATAAACTTACAAGACGATAACGAAGTTCTTCGCTTTATCAAAACGGAAAATGCCGAGGAGATGGCAACACTCTTTGAGGCGGCGGCGGCGTTGCGCAGCGAGTATTATCAGAATGATGTCTACTTTCGCGGACTTATAGAGTTTAGCAATTATTGTAAGAATGATTGCTACTACTGCGGCATTAGGCGCAGTAACGCCAATGCGGAACGCTACCGGCTGAGCAGTGAACAGATTTTGCAATGCTGTCAGATGGGGGAGGTGCTTGGCTATAAAACATTTGTGTTGCAGAGCGGCGAAGACCCCTACTGGACGGATGATAAAATCGTCGAGACCGTCCGCGCCATCCGCGAAAAGTTTCCTGCCAGCGCGATTACCCTGTCGCTCGGCGAGAAGAGCCGTGAATCTTACCAAAAATATTTTGATGCGGGCGTGAACCGCTACCTGCTGCGGCACGAAACGGCAAACGACGAACACTACCAAAAGCTGCACCCCGCGTCGATGAGCCTTGCCCACCGCAAGGAGTGTCTCTTTAACTTGAAGGAGATTGGCTTTCAGGTGGGCGCGGGCTTCATGGTGGGCTCTCCCTACCAGACGCCTGAACACCTCCTCGAAGACCTCCGCTTTATAGAAAAGCTGCAACCGCACATGGTGGGCATCGGACCCTTTATTCCGCAAGCGGATACGCCGTTCAAGGATTGTTCGCAAGGCTCGCTCGAACAGACGCTCCGCATGGTTGCGCTCACCCGCCTGCTGCTTCCCAAGGCGCTGATTCCGGCGACGACGGCGCTTGGGACGATAAACCCCGAAGGGCGCGAAAAGGCGCTGAAAGCCGGCGCCAACGTGATCATGCCGAATCTTTCGCCCAAAGCGGTGCGCAAACTCTACGCGCTCTACGACAACAAGATATGCACCGGCGAGGAAGCGGCGGAATGCCGTGTCTGCGTCGAAGGGCGGATACGGCGCGCCGGTTTTGTGCCAAGCCTCTCCCGAGGCGACTTTATCGATATGCAGACAACAACTCAAACCGCGCTGGGAAGCGCTCCGGCGCAGGTAGCAATTGACGGAGCAGGCGCGCCGTCAAAAACCATGCACTTACGCTGCGAAGAATGTCAGGATTCGCAGGCGGAGCGCGCGAAGGTGCCGGAAGCTGTCTGTGGGTGAAAGCCTCGCTCTATATTCACATCCCGTTTTGCGCCTCTAAATGCGCTTACTGTGATTTTTTTTCCGTCCCCACGAGCGTCCCCACTAACGCCGCCTCCACCATCATCGATGAGTATCTGGAGGCGCTCTATCGCGATATAGAGTCGCAGCTTATCTTTTTCAAGATTGATTGCGTTCCCTCGATATACATAGGCGGCGGGACGCCTTCGCTCTTGGGGGGGAAACGCATCGCCGCTCTGCTATCGTTTCTCAATTTTGCAAAAAAAACTGATGGAGGCACGTGCGAGCTTACGGTCGAAGCAAACAGCGAATCGTTATCCGAAGATTTTATACAAGGCTGTGTTGAGGGGGGGGTAAGCCGCCTGAGCATCGGCGTCCAAAGCCTGAATGATGCATCGAGACGCGCGGTAGCAAGGAGAGGCTCCTCCCGCAGGATAATAGAAAATATAAAATTTTTACAAAATAAACCCGCAGCTCTTGATATATCATTTGATATACTGTCGGGTCTACCCTATCAGCATAAAGAAATATTACTGCATGATATAGAAACGCTGTTAGCGTTCAATCCCGCGCATATATCACTCTATGATTTGATGATAGAAGGAGGGGGGCTGTCCGGCGCCATGTTGGAAAAACTACCGGCTGGCGAAGTTAAAGAGAAGATGTGGATTGCCGGGCGGGACTTTTTAGAGAGCGCGGGATACGCTCAGTATGAAGTATCTAATTTTGCGCGTGAGGGCAAAAGAGCGCGGCATAACATCCGCTACTGGATGATGGAAAACTGGATAGGCTGCGGACCTTCGGCGAGCGGCACGATCATAGACGATGAAAGAGGCACAGCAATCCGATACACCACCCGGCATAATATTTTTTATGCCCCCCCCCCACTTCGTCAGACAATAGAACATATCGACAGAGAGACGCTGCTTAAAGAAACGCTGATGATGGGCTACCGTTACATCGACGGTCCCGACGAGGCGCTGTTCAAAAAAAGATTTTCATGCACTCTCGAAAGCGTGATTCCAAAAACCATCGCCGCATGGCGGGCAACAAATTTTTATAGCGAAACAAAAAACACGCTTACCCCAAAAGGCTTGCTTTTCTTAAATCAGTTTCTCTTAGATTGCTTTGATGAACTGTCTCGCGGAGAGTGTGGCACAAGCAGCCGGTGTAGGTGAGGGTGTTTTGTCCGTAGTAGTAGGGGAGATTATTCGTCGTGCATACATCGCTTACTACTATACCTTGAGCCTCCATGGAAGATATCATCTTAGCGGGAAAGCGGCAGGGGGAACTAGGGTAGGGGCACTGCTTGCAGACGGTGCAGGGACCCGCGCCGAGGACAAGCGCCTCTGGATATAAAACTTTTATTTTTTGTGCAAAGACCTGTAGGCTCTCGCGGTGCTTTCTGCCGGATTCTTGCATCGTTTCATAATCAAAGGGATCAGTTAAAACGCAGGTGCTTTGTAAAAGCGCTCCTGCGGTAAATGAGTGAATTTTCACGGCACAGGCTTCGAGGCTGCCGCAGGCGGGGGGGCACGCCCAATTACGATTAAAAGCGCCGCATTTATTTTCGGCGCAAGCGGCGCGGACTTCTTCCCGCAAGGTAATAGTGGCAGGGTCAAGAGCCCCCACATGGGTGAAGCCGCATTCCAGGGCAAGTTTTTTTATTTTTTCGTCCATCAACGATTTTTCGCCGAATTCATTTTCACAGACTTGGGAACAAACGTAAGTTTGTACCAAAGAAAATCAGCGACTCTTGCGAAGGTCTCAAAGGCGGGAATAAGTTCATTTTTTTTTGTTTTCGGCATTTATATCTCCGAAAATTCCTGCTCTATAGGCGGTGATATACTCGATGCACATTTCGTCCTGTCCTAAAAGGGCTTCGGCGGCGTAGATCAAGCCCATCATCTCCTTGTTCAAGGGGTCGAGGATGGCGCTGTCCATGCCGGCAGCCATGGCGAGGATGATGAAGGCGCGGTTGATATACTTCCGTTCGGGAAGATTAAACGAAATGTTGCTTGCCCCCCCTGTCAGATGAATAGACGGATAAAGTTCCTTTATCTTCTTCATGGTAACGACGATCTTTTCGATGCCGTCTTCCGAAGTGCAGAGCATCTCAATCAGCGGGTCGATATGGAGCTTTTCAGGTTCAATCTTATACTGGGCGGCTTTCTTCATCAGCGCGTCGAAGACCTCAAGCCGTTTTTCCGAAGATTTCGGGATGCCCGTATCGTCGCTGAGAAGCGCGACGCATTCCCAGCCGGTGTCGGCAATGAGGGGAAATACCATATCAACCTTGCTGCCTTCCATCGAAACTGAATTGATAAGCCCGGGCTTCTTGCAGAATGGTATTGCCGCCGCGCAGATTTTTGCGCTAGGACTGTCTATCGCAATGGGGGTATCGCTTACTTCCTGCACAAGGTCTATCATCCATTTGAGCGTCTCGAGCTCAACTGTTTCGGGCACCGAGGCGCACACATCGATAAACGCCGCGCCGGCATCCGCCTGTTTTTTCGCAATGCCGCGAATATGCGCGGCATCCTTTTCCGCAATAGCCTTCCCCACTGAGGGAATAGAGCCATTGAGCTTTTCTCCAATAATGATCATATAAAACTCCTATAAGCGTCTGTGTGCGCAGCGCCACTGACCCGAAAAAGCGTTCCCCTAGATATTATATCTCTAAAGGCAATTGTCGATTCTTTGTACATACAAAATTATTATAATCAGGATGATCAAATAAATGCAATACATATATCTGACTATACCAAGGCTCTTGTTTATATTGAGCCAATAAGTGATACTGTTGAGAAAATTTCTTCATTTTATGTTTGTCATTAAATTCACCTATAGCAAGCCGTTCTCCGGTAAAATTGTTATAAAATTCATCACCCATCCACCCATTGATATCATCAAAATAATTAAAAATTCTTGGTAAAAAATATTTTTCATTCGCATCATAAAGTCGAAAAGATGCAATAGTAGATGAATACAAATCGGTATCGTTCATTACCGCTGCTATTGGCGCAGGCTGATATTGCTCAACAAATGTCTTGATTGTCTCTTTTAGATCGCCGATTACAAGTTTTGCAAATTTGAGCTTCTTTGATAATTTATCAAAATCCATACTAAACATATTTTCCTCAAATCTATAAGGGAGGTCTCTATAATCTTCCGGTTTAGGTAAACCATGTCCTGTATCAAAACCGTATACATCTATTTCAATATTAAACTCGCCCCCAATTCTCTCTGCCTCATCTTCAAGCGCCAATAAACCATTGCCGCCGGCAACTCCAAACTCAATAACAGAAATTTTCTTATACCCTAATCTTTGTGCAAGTTTGGCTCCATGATAAACGCAATACGCATAATGTTGGCGTATATAGTTTTGAGGTATTTCCGGCGTTCCAAAATAATAAGGTGCGGGGGGGGGGGGGTAATTTCAGCTGTATCTTTTTTGATAGCTATCGCCGCTTCCGTAGAAAACAATACTTTTCGACGAAGTAAAATGAGTCCATACGGACAAAAATATTTAAACCCCTTATAGAATACTTCTCTAATGTGCATATTTCAACTCCTTCAAAAAATCGAAAACCCCCGCCCTAAAATGTGGGGGTCTATACGCCGGTGCGTCGCTTTTGCCAACGGCACAACAACACATACGGCATTTAATCTGCTTTTTGTTCATGCCCCTTTTATACCATTTAGGGCTGTTTTATGCATCCTGTAATTCCCCGCATTTTCATTGCTGGCTTAATACGGGGATGCCTTCGTTTCCCGCGTCGCGGTAAAGGTAAACACTTGCTGGGCGAGTATTGAACCTGCCGCGCCGGTTTCGGGAGAAACTTTGCGGACGACAATCCTGAACTTGTATGTCCCTTCCGCTGTGGCGCCGAAGTACAACTTAACTCGGCCAAGATCGGTAATTTCGCTTCCCATATACTCTCGAAAGAATCCGGTCTTAATCAGATCGTAGGTGTATTCCTCGTCGTTAAAGAGGAGGAAGGCGTTATCCTCCGCCCCTACTTCCAAGCTTATATCTGCGCGGACATTGCTTTCGATAACCCAGTCATTGTTATGATCCCACGCGATCTCTTTTCCGCCGGCAGCACGAAAAGCGGCTATGACGCCTCCGGGATTTATGCCCGCAGCATCCTCGACACCATAAAACTTGCCATCCGTCGTTATTGGATCAGATGATTTCACCAGTGGCTCAGAAGATTTCACCGCGCTCAGCTCTGACGGCAATTCAGCTACAAAAGCAGAGCCTGATATAATGTCCGCGTTTATACTTGGGTCAACGGTAATGTATGCCACGCCGCTCTTTGACGAGTCAACGGTTGAAACTGCCATCACCTGTATCTCTTTTGTGACTTCTGCGGGAGACAGGGTAAGCAGACCATCCGGAGAAACCGTAGTTCTCGGATCTGTATACGCCGTGTGAATTGACCATTCAACCGTCTGCGGCGGATCGTTTTCTCCTGTTACCGTGGCGCTAAGTTGCTCTTCGCCGCCCTTTCCGACATTCGGAGCAGCCGGACTAACCAAAACGCTGGTGATGATCGGAGCAGGCGGCGGCGTATCTTCCGTGCTTTTAGAACAGCCCACCGTGAGAAATGCGCAAACCAGCGCCCCGCCAAGTACTGTCAACATCAAGATTTTATTATTTTTCATATTGAAAAAATTATGCTATAATATGAAATGTTTGTCAATCCCCCTGATACGGGGCGCAATGAACCGGAAGTCCGCTCTTTAAGAAACAAAAACATCTTAGGATTCGGGCTTCCGGCAAAAAACGGAAGAACTAGAATGCTACCGCTTGGGCAAAATCTTCCTCCATAACGCGCGGCATTTCGGGGAATGCGCTAATATTCCCCCGCGGAGAGGATGAGGCGTTCTCGTTCAAATCTTTCCCGTCATTTTCGCCATCGGCGCGCTTAAAATCCGGGCGGAATTCGACGTGTTCAGCGATGATGCATATCTTGGAATGAGATTTACCATCACTGCCGTTCCAGCGCTCCTGTTTGAGTCTGCCGACAACACGGACGCCTCTCCCTTTGCGTCCAAGTGTTTTGCAATTGTCCGCGAGTTTTGACCACGTTTCGACATCGAAATAGCTTACTTCCCTTTCCAACCCGGATTCTTGTTTGAAAAAGCGGTTGGAGGCCAAGGAGAAGGTGCAAAGCGAGGTACCTTTGGCAGTAGTTCGGAAAAGCGGATCCCGAACTAGATTGCCTTCAAGCAAAATAGAATTGAGGTTATTCATAGAGCCTCCCTTAAAAAAAATAAAAATTCCGCAAGCACACAGGTCTTGCGCATCTCGTTTGCCGAAGCAACGCTCCGCTAAACAGTAGATATATACTTATAGCCACGATTGTGCTTTTTGCTTTAATCGCTGGAGATGGGAAAGGACGATGCGTAGCATCGAGAATTTCGAGCTTCAATTTAGTTTGATTGCCGATATATGGGTGATTTCAATGCTGAGTGTGCGCCTCGTGTCGGAAGGCGCTGGGTATTGAGAGGGATCGGAGAACAGGGTTTAACTGCGGAGTAGTAGTGTTTTCCAAGCATTATTCCGATAGTTCGAATAAAAAATCCCTGCCGCAAGTAGCGGCGCACAGGCTTACCTAAAGGTGAACCTGCAATATGGGGAAGGCTTTCTCTGGTACGGGCACGAACGCTTACGGCAAGTGCAGGTTTGGCACCGCTCAATCAGCAGCAATCCGACTCGGGGCGTCCCCTCAGCATTGCAATCACCCATTAACGGCAATCAATCTGAATTGAAGCTCTAATCTCTCGAAGCTGCGCATCGGCTAGCCGCGCGGTTTACTGGCTAGGTATTGACAGATTTCATACTATTGCGCTACCATTAGTGCGATATGTCAGGCGAATTGGAAAAGATACTCGAAAAAATTGATGGTCAGCTGGCGCTGGCGTTTAGCCATCAGGCTGAAGATGCCGCGGCGCTCGATTTGCTCTTGCAATGCGGGCAGGGGATTAGGGGGCGGCTCGAGGTGTTTACGCTGGATACGCGGAAATTGTTTCCCGAAACGGTTGCCTATCACAAGACTATCGAAGAATTTTTCAAAATTACGATAAAAATTTACCGTCCGGCGGAGGCTGAAGTTGAAAAACTAGAGAAAGCGCTGGGGGATGAGTGGGGGATGAGGGACAGCCTCGAAAACCGGCGCCTCTGCTGCGATGTGCGCAAGGTTGTGCCCCTGGGAGAGGCGTTGCACGGGAAAAACGCATGGATTACCGGCATGAGGGCGGCTCAGGCGGTTACGCGGGCGGGGCTGGCGCTACTGGAGTGGGACGAAAAAAATCAGCTTATCAAGCTGAACCCGCTCTGCCGCTGGACGGATGAGGAACTCGACGCCTATATCAAAGCGCGGGGAATACCGCTCCACCCGCTCTACGGCGAAAGTTTTAAGAGCATAGGCTGCTCACCCTGCACCCGCGCCGTGCTGGAAGGCGAAGACATCCGCGCCGGCAGGTGGTGGTGGGAAGACCCTTCACAAAAAGAATGCGGCCTCCACCGCCGCCCCCGCCCCGGCGCCGGACAGGGGGCGCATTTATAATGGGCGCCTACACCCGTAGCGGTAGCACTTGGACGCAGCAACTATAAGAGAAGGAAAAAGGAGGAAAGATGGAACTTTCATACACATACTGGAAAGAAAAAGACGGCTGGTTTTTGGGGTATCTTAATGATTACCCGGACCATTGGACTCAGGGTAAAACGATGAGCGAGCTTGAAGATATGCTTGTCGATTTATATGAATTGGAACAGGAACGTCACCCGATAAGTGACCGTAAAATAGGACGGCTGGTTTTTGAGCCGGCATGAAAAAAGGTGAACTAATCAAAAGGTTGCGTGCACAGGGTTGTGTGTTCGTTGAGCACGGAAAAAAACATGACGTATACAAAAACCCGCGGACGGGAATCGAAGAGCGCGTGCCGCGTCATAATGATATTCACGAATATTTAGCTCGAGCTATCATTCAGCGCTTATCATAAGATTCGCCGAAATGGATATTTGTTCGTGCCGGGACCGGGAATTTTCGAGTAAGAGCCTCACGCACAGGCGCGGAGGAAGAAAAGGAATCGGGGGCGTTAAGGAATTGTATGGATAAACTTGATAAGCTGGAATCGCAGAGTATGTTTATTATACGCGAGGCGTATAAATCATTTAGTAATATCGGGATGCTCTGGTCGATTGGGAAGGACAGCACGGTGTTGCTCTGGCTGGCGAAGAAGGCGTTTTTTGGGCATGTGCCTTTCGAGCTGATACACATCGACACGTCGTTCAAAATCCCCGAAATGATTGCATACCGCGACCGGCTTGCGCGCGAGCTAAAAATCAGGCTCGTCGTCGCGCAAAATAACGCGGCGATTGCGGCGAAAGAAACGTTTCCCGACGGGATCGACCGCATTAGTTGTTGCGACAACTTAAAAACGATTCCGTTACGCCGGACGCTGGACGGCACTGGTCCGCGCCGCGTATGGGACCCCAAAAATGAAGTGTGGGAAAAAATTCCCAACGCGCCGCCCTATAGCGCGGTGATAGTTGGAGTGCGCAGTGACGAAGAGGGCAGCCGTTCGAAAGAGCGGGTGTTTTCGTCGCGTGATGAAAAAAATGAGTGGGATGCCAGCGCCCAACCGCCTGAACTCTGGAATCTATACAAAACTGAATTCGCGCCGGATACCAATGTGCGCGTTCACCCCCTCCTCGAATGGACGGAGCTTAATATATGGGAGTATATCGAGCGTGAACAAATTCCGACTATATCAATTTATTATAATCAAGGTGATGGTAAACGTTTTCGTTCGTTAGGTTGTTATCCTTGTACCACAGCGGTTGAATCCGAGGCGCGCAACCCGAGGGAAATTATCGAAGAATTAATAAGCGGCAAGTTTAGAAACATTGCCGAACGGTCCGGGCGCGCGCAGGATAAAGACGGCGGCGGCACCCTCGAGCTGCTTCGCAAAAAAGGATACATGTAAATATGGGACGCTCCTCTCTTTCCATTGAACGCCCTCCTCATAGTGAAGGCGAGGCAGAAAGTGCCTCAGGCACCGCCTGTGGCGCCACCGCTGAACGCATGAATATTGTTATTACCGGTCATGTTGACCATGGGAAGAGCACGCTTGTTGGGCGTTTGCTTGCCGACACGCTTTCGCTGCCTGAAGGAAAACTACAGGCGGTGAAAGATATGTGCAAAAAAAACGGGCGCGTGTTTGAGTTTGCATTTTTACTTGATGCCCTCGATGACGAGCAGAAGCAGGGTATTACGATTGATAGCGCGCGTATTTTTTTTAAGAGCGCTCTGCGTGAATATATTATTATTGATGCGCCCGGGCATATCGAATTTTTACGCAATATGCTAAGCGGCGCCTCGCGTGCCGAAGCTGCCGTGCTCGTGATTGACGCCGCCGAGGGCGTTGCTGAAAATTCAAAACGGCATGGATTGTTGTTATCATTGTTAGGTATATCGCAGGTGATTGTCGCGGTAAACAAGCTCGACTTGCTTGATTACAGCCAAAAAGTTTTTTATGACATTCAAAAAGAATATACTGATTATCTTGCTACACTGGGCGTTACTCCGCTTGCGTTTATTCCGGTAAGCGCGCGCGAGGGCGAGAATGTTACTAAATGTTCAGGTAAGATGCCATGGTATAATGGGAAAACGATATTAGAAGTGCTCGACAGTTTTAGCAACGAAGCCTCGAATGAAAACTCATTTTTTGCGATGCCCTTGCAGGATGTATATCGTTTTAGTGATGAGGGGGATGCGCGGCGTATCTATGCGGGCACGATAATTTCAGGCAGCATTAAAAAAGGCGATGCCGTGCAATTTTTGCCGTCAAAAAAAACAGCGCATATCCATAATATCGAAGTGTGGAATGCCGCGGCGAAAACCGAAGTGTCCACCGGCGAGGCGGCGGGCTTTACCCTTGAAGAAGAAATTTACGTGAAGCGCGGCGAAGTGATGCTGAAATGCGGTGAATCGGCGCCTTTTTCTGTTGCGGAAAAAATCCGCGCCAATGTTATCTGGCTGGGGGAAGCGCCGCTCGTGTTTGGGAAAAAATATTTATTGAAGTTGGGCGCGGCGCGGGTAAAGGCGGAACTCGTTCAGATTGAGCGCTTTTTGGGCGGCGATCTTTCTTCACGCAACGAGGTGGGGGAATTGCGCCGCCACGATTGCGGCAGCGTCGTGCTATCCCTGTCGGAACCCATCACGATGTCTTCGTTTGCCGGCAATCAAAGCCTCGGGCGCTTTGTCATAGTAGACGGTTATGACGCCGCAGGCTGCGGCATCGTGCACGCCGCGTTGCAGAGCGAAACGCAGGGCGGTACAGCACGCCAGCAAGCGGTGGATTATGCGGCATTTGAAGAAGAATTTTTCACGTTGCTAAAAAAATATTTCCCCGCGCGTTTTGAGCGGTAGTTACTACTCAGGACACCCAATAGACAAAGAATCTTTTACCGCGAAGTCGAAAAAGAGTGCCAAAGGCACTTTCTGCCTTCTACTTATTTGACTTTTTCGACTTCGCGGTTTTCTTATTCATCCTGTAAACACCCACATTTTCATTGCTGACTGAATACTAGCGCTACGGCAACTATCACCAGGGTGAATTGAGGGGGGGGATTTTGGGGGGAAAGCCTCCGGCGATGCCGGGGGCTTTTTTTTGGAGGGAAGGCTTTGAAGATGAGGCTCGCACGGAGGCACGGAGAACACGGAGTGATTTGCTTTACTCCGTGTTCGCTGTGCCTCTGTGAGAGATTGTTTTTGGGGGGAAGCTGAAGAATAATGTCCACAGATACACACAGATTAACACAGATGAAGAAAATTGCGGAGTGAAAATCTG
>JAITNZ010000256.1 GCA_031290205.1 Spirochaetaceae bacterium | reverse complement strand
CACGAACAAATTGCGCATAATTCACATGATTTCTGCCTTGTTTACCACCATTATTCATATTCATTTCGTCTTCCGTTCGTGTTGTTCGTGAGGTTCGTGGTTGAATTCGGAACTGCTGGACACCCAGCCAACTCGTCCGAAAAGCCCTCCCCGCTTGTGCTGTAGGGGCTTTTCTCTAACACGTAGCCGGGCGGGCGGGGAAGGTTTGCCGAAAAAATTCACTGGTAAAACCCAACAGTGCGCGGTAACAGAGCATGGCAGTAGCTCGTGCGCATCAGCGCGCGCGCTACTGACCGAGAAAGCCTTCCCCGCCCGCCCGGTCCCCGCGATTTTACAAATTGCGGGGGCAGCACAAGCGGGGAGGCGCTGAAGGTATTGAATAGAAACCGCCTCTCATGCTAAACTCAGTTCTTATGGTAGATTTTGGATATAAGGGTAAGGTTTTTTCGGTTCTGGCGCTGTGTGCTGTTTTAAGCCTCGCATCGTGCGCGTCTCGCTACAACTTTGCCGTGGGGCTTTCGGACGAGCTTGCCCAATATTACGGCATATACCCCTCGCTTGAGGCTGATCTTGCACTGGTAATCGACAGCGAAGCAGATTCGATAAAAGCCGCCGGTGTTGATACGTATTTTGAGCCGGGGAACTCGATTCGGCAAAAGCTCGTTCCCTGGACGATGTTTTTTTCCGATGAAAGCATAGAAACGGCGCGGCTTGTCGAGTATGACGACCACTGGTTCGCGTGGCTGGAGAAGAACCCCACTCAGTTTTTACTGATTGTCAATCTGCCGCCGGTAGCGCCCGCCGCAGCCCCCCCGGCTGGCGCGGCGCCTCCGCCTGCACCGTCCGATCCTCGCATGATACTCGTCCCGATGGATAAAAATTTTTTTATCCAGGATGCGTTTTTTAAGATTGAGCCGGCAAAGATAAGTAAGGTCAACGTGGCGCCTGAAACTCCCAAGCCGGAAAACAAAGGTAAGTAAAAGAATGCGTTTTGAAGAATTATTACATTGGAATGACGGGCAGTTTTTGCAGCCGCATCATTTTCAGTATCTGCAAAAGCGGAATCTGGAGAGCGCCCGGGGCAACCGGGTCTTTTCGATGCCCTATCCATGGGGGCTTATCGACTTCGAGCTTGATAAGGAAGCGCTCAGCGCTTACCGTGTCGCCCTCCGTCGGTTTTCCGCGATTCTGCCGGACGGGCTCGAAATCTCCGAGCCGGGGAACTGCATCATCAAAGCGCTCGACTTGGGCAAGATGCTCGAACAGTTTCCTTCCGAGATGATCATCTATGCCGGCGTTCCGCGCTGGTCTGAATACGAAGCAAATCTTGCCGAAGACAACGAAGCCGGGACGGGCAAGCGGTATCTTGCCGACAAAAAACGGGTGCGCGATGAAAATTCCGGCGAAAACGAAATTACGGTCATCACGCGGCGGCTTAACGCCTGCCTCTTTACCAATCTTGATGAGGCGCGGGATATGGAGCTTCTCCCCATCCTCAAACTCAAGGTGATTGCCTGTGAAAATGCGGAGCCCGTGCTCTCTGTTGACGAAAAATATATTCCGCCTTTCATGCTGCTCGGTCCCGATTGCCCGCTCTTCAACACGATAAACGCCCTGCTGTCCGATACAAAACGCTGCCGCGACAAGTTGCTCAACACCTTAAGCGGCGCCCAGGTTAAAACTGAAAGCGCCGCTACCGATAATACCGGCAGCCTCCTCATGCTAAGGACGCTCAACCTCTATGAACAGCGGATTTCCTCACTCTTACTTGCGGGGGCAGCTACGCCTTTTAGCCTTTATCTTGAGCTCAGCTCATTCCTAGCGGAACTGATGGGTTTTAACCCGATGAATGCCATCCGTGAAATCAGAAAGTATGAGCATGAGGCGCTTGGTCCCGTATTCAACGAGCTTTTGAGCGATATTCGCTCGTTCATTTTGGAACGGGGCGGTGCGGAGTATACCAAGCGTGAATTTGTGTCGGTTGATAACGGCGATTATCTTTGTGCCGCGCTGGAAACGGTGGATATTGTCCGCTCTGAAGAAATATACATAGCAATCGTGGTAAATGCCGATAATGATATGGTGATTGAAGCTCTTGAAACGGGCGATGTGTTTAAGCTCACGAGTCCGCAGTCGAAGTCGATGCGGACGCGTGGAGTTAAGCTGAGCTACCTGCGGTATCCGCCGCGCTATCTTCCGGTTTTGGAAAAGACGCTCTGGTTCCGCCTGTCTCTTGCAGAGTCCGCCAAAGTTTGGCGGGAAATCTGCGAAGAAAAATCGGTGCTTATCGACTATGCGCAGGGACTCTTTCCCGCCCTCAAAGCTTCACTCTACATTACATTGGGTCCTTAGGAGAATGATGGTTATACCTCAAAAAATAAGCAGGCTTGAAAAACTTTGCGAGCCTGTTTTATCACTTGTATGTAATTATTGGCAGCTTGCAGGATTAGGAACCGAGATTGATAAAGCGCGGTTCCGCCGCGAGCTTGAAGATGCGCTTCTGCACGCAAAGGAAGCATCGAAGGCGGAGAGCGCACTTGAGCATGAATACTCCCGCATTGAACGTCCGTTGGTGTTCTTTGTTGACTATGTCGTTAAGGAGGGGAAATTCCCCTTCAAGCATGAGTGGCGTGAATTAGCGCGCAAGTATAACGAACTCTCTGGCGATCAAAAGTTTTTCGAGCTGCTCGGCTCGGATTTGGACGCGCCGGAGGAAAGCGGGACGATCATCCTCTATGACATTATGCTTGGGCTCGGCTTTTCAGGCGACAAGAAGAGCGATCCTGGCTATGTCGAAAATTGCATGAAGCGTTGTGCGGCAAAAATCGGCGAAACATTCGATGTGTCCAGCGAGCCCCTCATTCCCGCCGACGGGCAAGCGAGGTCGTCTGAAAAAGAAAAGCCGCGAACTCCTCGTCCGCTCCTTGTAGCAATAGTGTTATCGGCTGTTGTAGCCTTTATCTGTTTTGCGATAAATTTTGGCAGCTTCCTCGATATTACCGAACGATTTCGCGGAATTTTAGCCGAGACAGCGGAAAACGCGGTGCCGCAATCGGCGGGTATTCTCTATGATACTCCGGTCCCACATTAGGAAGAATCAATGGGCTATGTAAGTACCGTAATTAATCTCTTAAAAACAAGCATGATAGCAAAAGTAGTTGCCGTCATTATCGTCCTCCTCTTGGTGTTGTTTGTCCTCATGCCCCTTATCAGAAAATTAAAACGCAAACGGATAAAGGACAAAGAGACGCAGGAGATAATGAAGGACCTTAAAGTCTGGCGTCATCTGTCGCAATTGGTGCAGGGTGGTAAAGAGCATGAAAAAGCTAAACAACTCCTCTCCGACAACATCTTAAAAATTAACGATTTGTTCAGGCAGGGATTTGCGAATCTTGGCGACTATGCGCGGGGCTTGTATGCAAATCCATGGTTCATGCTTTTAGGCGAGCCGCATTCAGGCAAATCTTCGTTGATGCGGGAAAGCGAACTGGAACTGGTACCTTCCGCCGACGAGGAAGCTGGCTCCGCCGATACCGAGGGCAAGAACAGCCTACCCATACGTTTTTGGTATGGCGCCAAGGCGGTGATCTGCGATGTTTCCGGCAGAGTCTTCTTCGACCGCTGGCTTGACGGGAGCAGCGCCGAGTGGAGTTATATCGTCGACCACCTTTGCCACAAGAGGCGGCGCAAACCGCTGAACGGCATTATCCTCACGATTCCCGCCGACGCACTTCTTGCCGACCGCGATTCACTCGCCCGTAAAAAAGCGATACTGATGGCGAATGAACTTTCCTATCTCTTAAAAACAAGCGGGATGCGCTTACCCTGTTATGTTATTGTTACAAAGCTTGATATGATAAACGGATTTCGGGAATTTGCGCGGGCGATAAAAGGCGACCTTGCCCATCAATGTATTGCGTATAAAAATGAAACCGCGATGTATGATAAGGAAGCGTTCAAACCATTTTGGGCTGAGCTTGTCGACCGCCTCGTTCTTGGTTCACGCCAGATGTTTTCGCGTAATGTTGATACGTTCTATAATGCTGATGATGGTAGTGAAGATAGGAGCATGGACCGCTTGAACGTAAACGGAAAGTTGTATGTGTTTCCTCAAAATTTCAACGCCCTCTATAAAAATCTTGACATATATCTGGAATCGCTCTTTGGCAAAGATAATTATCACGGCACTAGGAGCACTTACTTTGAGGGGGTGGCGTTTACCTCGGCAAGCGATTCGGGGCTTTCGCTTAGTCCCGCTCTTGCCGCGCTTTCGGGTCTCCATACCGACGAGCTTGTCCTAAGGGAAACCAAGCAGGCGCGTTCCGGTAGCTACTTTGTTCGCGATATGCTCCATAGGTGGGTATTCACCCCTTCACCCCATCTGGGATTTACCGGACACTCCAGCATTAGGGCGCAGCTTCCCCACTATGCGGTAAGCGCCGCCTTGCTTGGTATAAGCGCCTGTTGGCTTTTGGGGGCGCTATTCAACAGCACAAAGCTTAGCGCCGAATTATCGCAGCAAATAGCCTACTATGATTCGCTCAATACATTACTCAAGAAAGGGACGCCGTTTGAATCTCCGCTGATTAAGAAAGATGAAATGAACAACAGCTGGACGCTGAACGAAGAGCCTCTGTTAGGCGAAATTGTTTCGTCGCGTGTGCAATTTTATTTTAACGCGCTAAGCTATCGTGATATAAGAATTGATCCGCCGCTTGGTTTTTATCTTTCCAGCGCGCTTATTTTTGGACCGGGACGGAGCATGGGGTACCAAACAAAAGCGTATATCACCAACCAGTTGTATGGCACGATGGCGCGGACGCCGATACTAAAGAATTTCGGGAGAAAACTTGTTGAAGAGCGGAATCAAAGCATTGTGCTTGATACCACGCTACGTGAAGCGATCGTATCGTTTGTTCTTCTTGACCAAATGCGGAATGCCGAGCTGCATAGGATTTTTAGATCGAAGCAGTTCAATCTAAAACCTGTGATACAGTGCCTTCTGGAAGATGTATCGAATAACACGATGAGTCTGCTTACCAGCTACGAACCCCGATACGACCGGGATTATTCTTTTACACTCGATGCTAATTATATCTATTCGGATGATTTCTTGCAGGCAAAGGAAGCGGCGCTTGATACCATGCTTTCCGCCTGGAGCCGGTTTACCGTGTATCCTGATTCGCTTTATGGTAAAATCAAGCAGCTTGTCAGTATATCCGAAGAGATAGTCAGTAATTTTGATGCTATCAACAGCGCTTTCCCCCGTATAGACTCCGTTAGCTCTATAGATGAACTGCGCTCGGTTGCAGGCGATTGGGGCGCATTGGTGAGTCGGCATACGAATCTGGTGGTAACGGGGCGCACGCTCTTTGCTGAAATTAGCGAAAAATTAAATGCGGCGCATATACCGATTAGCTTTAATTTGGGGAACAAAATCCCCGATCCATTCGGCGACAATCTAATAAACACTTTTTTATTTAATGATATTGTTATCAGTCTTGCGGAACATGAGTATGAAGAACTCTTCAATGCGGATATGGCGTATATCGAAAAAGAACTAAGCACCGCGCGGAATAATCAAGCGGGACGTATGAACGCCCTGCGCAATGATTTTAAGCGAAATATGACTGTCGACATCGCCCTACTTCAGAGCAATGCCGCGGCTCTTAAAGCAAACGATCTGTATGTAAAAAAAATGGACGACAAACCGGACGCACTCTCGTACTTTTTTGTAACGGATCAGGCGCTTGCCTTAGCCAGCGATATAGAGATTCCAACGCCCCAGAGCATCAGGAAAACCGGCGCTCGTTCGGATTGGATGAGCGACCGGTATAACATCAACGGCGTTATCGATAAGTATGACAGCTTTGCAAAGCCGTTTCTTGATAACAAGAGCGTTTCCGCATTTTTAGCTGCTACGCGGAATATGCTGATTGGTGAAGCGTACCTAAACCGCTATATCGTTTTTGATACATTCTATCCCTTCTTAAAAGAGGACGCTCAGATTATCGCGGTGAATATCGAAACCAGTTCAAAGGACGCGACGGTATTTTCGTTCTCCGAGAGCGCTATAAGGGCGGTTATTGGTATTATGGATTTTGATAAACGCTACGACCCCGTAGTGGTTAAAGATATAATTGGCAATATTACCGTATTCTTAAATTTATTTAAGAGCGCCGATGACAAAACTCCGGCGCCCGCCTTCCTGCAAAATTTAGACCGTGCGCTTTACGAGACCGCCTCGTTACAAAATTATCTGGGCTCATATATTGCTTATTGGCAGAATTATGCTGATAACTCCTATAATCCTGTTGCACGCTGGACGGACTACAAGTACCGTGTTTCCATGATTAAGAGTTATCAGACTAATACCGTGTTGCAGGATGTATACACCAAAAGTATTGAGTTCATCAATAATGTTGATGACAGCACGCTCTCTCAAACTTCGCTTGCGCTTAAAACAGACGCCGTTGGGATGTTAAACGACCGCATCAAATTCTTATCGGCTTTTATGACGACCGATGCGGAACGAATGTTATCATCGTGGAGCGAGCTCTCTGGGGATGCAGAAACCGCGATAAGGACATTGCAGAATCTTTCGATTCAAGATGTTAAAGACAAGTATATGACAATTTATTCGGGAAAAAAAGAAATTCGCATTGGTTGGTGGGACAACTTTATCATGGATGGTATTACGGTGCTCTCGAAAGAATTCAGCACGATAAAACTGAATCAGTTTGAGGCGCTAAAAAATAGAATAAAAGCGTTTCCGATTTGCGTTGATGCTCCGCTGTCAACCGCGCTTACTCCAAGCGATGTGACTGCCATCGCCGCCCTCCTCTCTGATTTGGGGGCGGGCTTACTGCCGCTCCAGAGTGTTGAACAAACGACGGACGCCCTCGTTCAGAGCAAACTACATCCCGTCCTCTTTACCGGAGAAACCGCGCAACGGTGGGCGCAGACCGTCTATGGTTTTGCGGGCGCGGTATCCAATACCAAAACTCCTTTTGTGTGGACGCTGCTTCAGCCGTCGGTGAGCGACCAGTCGGCGTTGCCGGCTAACGGGCGCATACTGACGATTAACCGCTTTCGGTATATCAGAGTTTCAAGCGGCGCCCGAGGCGAGCAGGCATTTAACACCTATTCAAATCAGCCTCTAACTTTAACGCAGGGGAGGGCGCAGGAGCTGGGGATTAGCATTAAGTTTTTTAGAACATCAGGCGAGCGCAATCCCGACACTACATTCAGTGTTGAAGGGCTGTGGGCTATATTCCAGCTCTATCTACAAAGCAATGGTATTACCAATGATAAGGGGCAGCGGCTGGTACCCATCTACTTTGAAGACGAGCTTGGAAGCTATGTATATTTTGTTGAAGTAGCAACGAATAATCCTATTCCCGCTGCGGAATTATGGTATACAGGCGCAGCTTGGCCCAATCTGCAACAAGTCAACGGCTTTATCAGCGGTGATAACATTTCCAGCCCGGAAAGCGACGGCTTTTCTCCCGAAATTCCAGCCCCCGAAGCCGCCCCAACAAACGACGCCCTCACAGGAACAAGCGCCACAGACACGAGCGCCACGGGGACGAGTGCTGCGGAGACGAGTGCACGTGATTAGGGGTGCAATTTATTTTTCGTGGTAAATTCCAAAAGTGTGATAATGCTCTATGGCGGCCGCGGGGGGCGTTGCGGGGGGATCCCCCCCGCAGAGGGGGTAGGGCGCAACGCAGTGCGCCCGTAGGGGGGGGCTCCCCCCTCCTCTACCGGATTACTTCCATAGTGCCGCCGATTTACCACGAATTTGGAAGTGCACCCTACAAAGGGGGAAGGGCTTGTAATTCGCGCTCATCTATGCTAAGCTATTCCTATGCGGAAGTATTTCCGTAAATTTCCGGCGGCGGCTGCTTTGCATGTCCGGCGCACGAGACTTATTGAAGGAGTTCCGCACTGCGGAACGGGAAAGGAGGCTGCTTTGGCAGTAGTTACCATGAAAAACCTGCTTGAATCGGGGGTGCACTTCGGTCATCAGGTAAAACGCTGGGATCCGCGGATGAAGAAATATATCTTCGCCCAGAGAAACGGCATTCACATCATCGACTTGCAGAAGACCATCGAGGCAAGTAAAAAGGCGTATGCGGCAATCCGCGAAGTCATCGCAAAACAGAAGTCGGTTCTTTTTGTCGGCACCAAAAAACAGGCGCAGCAGGCAATTCAAAAGGAAGCCGAACGCTGCGGGCAATACTATGTCAATCAGCGCTGGCTCGGCGGTATGCTTACCAATTTTTCGACGATCAAGAAATCGCTGCTTAGGCTGAAAAAGCTCGAAAAGATGGAGATCGACGGCAGTTACGAAAAGTTCACGAAAAAAGAAGTTGCCGAGCTGAAAAAAGAATGCTCGAAATTGCAGAAAAACCTCGGCGGCATCAAAGAGATGAAGGAGCTCCCCGGCGCGCTCTTCATCGTTGACACGCGCAAGGAAGCGCTCGCCGTTGCCGAAGCGCGGCGTATCGGCATCCCCATCATTGCCGTCGTCGATACGAACTGCAATCCCGAAGGCATCGAGTTCCCAATACCCGGTAACGATGACGCAATACGCGCGATAACGCTCTTTACTCAGATTATCGCCAATGCGGTCGTCGACGAGGATAACGAAGTTGGTTTGCGAATTATCGAAGCGGGTGACGAGGATGATGAGCTGGACGCCCTCGCCGATGTCGCTGCTATCGAAGAAGACAAGGAAATTGATGTCGCCAGTTACGGCATCGAAAGCCCCGCAACAGAAGCCCCCCCCCTCAGCATAGAACCGGAGACGGCTACCGCAGAGTCGGCTACACCGGAGACGCACTCGTCCGAAATAGCTGCGGCAGAGGCGACCGCACCGGAAACGCCCCCCCTCAGCATAGAACCGGAGGCGGTTACACCGGAGTCAGTTACACCGGAGTCGGCTACAGCGGAGGCACCTGCGGCGGCGGCATCCACGGACACGGCAGCGGTGGAGGAAAAAATTCCCGTTGATGGTGATGGTGAAAAAATTCAAGAAGCGCAATAGAGGAAATAAGGGAGAAAAAAAATGGCAATAACAGCAGCAGATGTAAAGACGCTCCGCGAAAAAACCGGAGTGGGACCTATGGAATGTAAAAACGCCCTCACCGAGACCGCAGGCGATATGGCGGCAGCGGAAAAACTCTTGAAAGAGAAAGGGCTCGCCGCCGCCGCAAAACGCACCGACCGCGCAACTAACGAGGGGCGTATCACGATTAAGCAGAAGGATAACAAGCTTGTCCTCGTCGAGACAACGACGGAGACGGACTTCGTTGCCCGTAATCCCGAGTTTATCGCGTTAGGTGAAGCACTCGCCGGTATCGCGCTCGAAAAGGGGCATGAGGAGCCGAACGAGGAGCTTCACGCGCTGGTCAAGGATTTGGCGACTAAGATACGCGAAAACATGGCGTTACGGCGGATTAAACTGGTTAAAACGGGTGCAAATCAGTATGCGGACAGCTATATCCACGGCGATGGGGCGCTCGGCATCGTCGTGGTCGTCTCGTCGGATAAACCCGAAATTTTCGCGAAACCCGAAATCCAAAGCCTCGTTCACGACCTTGCCCTCCATATCGCCGCGTTTAACCCGGAAGCTATCACGCGGGAACAAATCTCTGCCGACTTTATCAAAGAGCAGGAGGGGATTTTCCGTAAGCAAATGGAGCTGGACGAAAAACTCGCCGGTAAACCGCAAAATGTGCTGGACGGCATCGCCGGCGGTAAGCTCAATAAATTGCTCGCCGATATATGCCTGCTCGACCAGAAATTCGTGAAGGACGACAAGACCGCCGTCTCGAAAGTTCTTGCCGAAGCAGGTAAAGCGGCGGGTGCGAGCCTCAAAATCGATGAATTTGTCTACTTGAGAGTCGGCGGCTGATATGAGTAATGAAACAACTAAGGCATCCGAAGAGCGGATGAAAAAGAGTATCGCAAGCCTTAAAGAAACTTTCGCAAGCATCCGCACGGGGCGCGCCTCGGCGGGTGTTTTTGACAAGATACAGGTGAACGCCTACGGAACGCCTTCTCCGCTGAATCAGGTGGCGAATGTCTCGGTACCCGAGGCGCGGCTCATCGTCATCCAGCCATGGGATAAGGCGCTCATCGGCGAAATCGAAAAGGCAATCCGCAGCTCGGAGCTTTCGTTGAACCCCTCCAACGATGGCAAGTTGATACGCATCTCGATTCCACCGCTTACCGGAGAGCGGCGCAAGGAGCTTCAAAAACAGGCGAGAGCTTCTGCCGAGCAGTGCAAGATCGCCATCAGGAATATTCGCCGCGACGGCAACGACGAACTGAAAAGGCTCCTCAAAAACGGTGTCATTACCGAAGATGACGAGACCAAAAACGCCGCCGAATTGCAAAAATTAACCGACAGCTATTGCGACCAAGCTATGAATGTGTTGGACGAAAAAGATAAAGAGATTCAGACAGTGTGAGGGGGGGAGAGGTGTAGCATCGAAAATTTTGAGATACAATTTAGAGGGACAAGTATTAGATCACTATTCAAATAGTGGGTCAATACACCAAGACTTTTTACCGCGAAGTCGAAAAAGTCGAAGAAGAGTGCCCCAAGCACTTTCTGTCTTCTACTGATGTGACTTTTTCGCCTTTGCGGTTTTCTTATTCGTCCTGTAACTCCCCACATTTTCATTACTGACTAAATACTAGAATGGCTGGAATTATTCGGGAAGAAGCGGCGCATCCGTGCGCCGTTAAAAATTTTATACATATTACAAACTGTTACAATCTGATGTCAATTATCACTTGTTAATCACAAAATTGCAAAATTTGCAAAATTTGTTTTGACAAATTAAGAAACATGGTTTAGAATTCATAAATAGCAGGGTTTACCTGTAATAAAAAATTTGGGAGATTCATCTTTAATCAAAAAATGAATCAAAGGAGTTAAATGTATGCATCCTTTTCTCGCTGAGTTTATCGGGACGGCGTTCCTCATCTTGTTAGGTGATGGCGTCGTTGCGAATGTGGTTCTTAAGGGAACCAAAGGAAACAATTCCGGATGGATTGTTATCACGGTTGGATGGGCTACCGCAGTCTTGGTGCCCGCGCTTATGTTCGGCGCCGCTTCCGGCGCTCACTTTAATCCGGCGCTCACTATTGCGCTGGCAGTTGTCCACATTACGCCGTGGGCATTGGTCCCCGGCTACATCGTTGCCCAATTTCTGGGCGCGTTTGTGGGAGCGGGGCTTGTCTGGGTTATGCACAAAGACCACTTTGATGCCACCGAAGATCAGGGGAGCAAGCTCGCCGTATTTTGTACGGGACCGGCAATCCGCAACCCGCTCTTGAACTTCATCTGCGAAGTTATCGGCACCTTCGTTTTGCTCTTCACGCTTAGCTATGGCGTGGGGCAAGCGTCTGACGGCGGGCTTGGCGCAATCGGCACCTGGCGCGCGTGGGCAGTTATCCTCACCATCGGCATTTCGCTGGGCGGCACCACCGGATACGCGATCAACCCCGCTCGTGACCTCGGTCCCCGCATTATGCACGCGATCCTCCCGATTAAGGGGAAGGGCAGCTCAGATTGGAGCTATTCGTGGATCCCTGTTGTGGGTCCCATCATCGGCGCCGTCCTCGGCGCTGTCGCGGCAGCAGCGGTTTTCCCGCACTAAAAAGGAGTTATCATGGCAGGAAAGTATTTAGTAGCGCTCGATCAGGGAACGACAAGCTCCCGTTCGATCGTCTTTGACAAGCAGGGCAACATCATTCAGAGCGCCCAGAAAGAATTCACCCAGATCTTCCCGAAACCGGGCTGGGTCGAGCACGACCCGATGGAAATCTGGTCGACGCAAATTGGCGTCTTAGCCGAGGCGAAGACGCGGGCGGGTATCGACGCGAAAGACATTGCGGCGATTGGCATCACCAACCAGCGCGAGACGACCGTCGTCTGGGAAAAAGCCACCGGCAAACCCGTCTATAACGCAATCGTCTGGCAATGCCGACGAACGGCGGAATACTGCGACACCCTCAAGGCGAAGGGTTTTGACAAGGCAGTTAAAGAAAAAACAGGCTTAGTCGTCGATGCCTATTTCTCGGGCACGAAGATCCGCTGGATCCTCGAAAATGTCCCCGGTGCGCGGGCAAAAGCCGAAAAAGGCGAGCTGCTCTTCGGCAACATCGACACATGGCTCGTCTGGAACCTCACCAAGGGGAAAGTCCACATTACCGACTACAGCAACGCTTCGCGGACGATGCTCTTCAACATCCACAAACTCCAGTGGGACGACGAGATTCTCAAAGAATTCAACATCCCCAAGGCGATGCTCCCCGAAGCAAAACCCTCTTCCTGCGTATACGGGAACACGGCGGCGGAATTCTTAGGCGGCGAAGTGCCGATAGCGGGAATCGCCGGCGACCAGCAGGCGGCGCTCTTCGGTCAATGCTGCTTCGACGCGGGGCTCGTCAAGAACACCTACGGCACCGGCTGCTTCATCCTGATGAACACGGGCACGAAAGCCGTTACCTCGAAGAACGGGCTCCTCACGACGATTGCGTGGGGACTGGACGGCAAAGTTGAATACGCCCTCGAAGGGAGCGTGTTCGTCGCCGGCGCGGCGATCCAATGGATACGAGACGGGCTGCGGATGATCGACAATGCGGCGTTCAGCGAAGCCTATGCGACAAAAGTTCCCGATACCGGCGGCGTCTATGTCGTGCCGGCATTCGTCGGGCTCGGCGCACCTTACTGGGATCAGTATGCCCGCGGCGCAATCTTAGGGCTTACCCGCGGCACGACGAAAGAGCACTTTATCCGCGCAACCGTCGAATCGCTTGCCTATCAGAGCCACGATGTCATCAAGGCGATGGAAGCCGATGCCGGCGTGCCGATTAAGGCAATCCGCGTCGACGGCGGCGCCACAGCGAACAACTTCCTCATGCAGTTTCAGGCTGATGTGCTGAACACCGAAGTCGTCCGCCCGAAAGTAATCGAAAGCACGGCGCTCGGCGCAGTGTATCTCGCCGGACTCGCCGTGGGTTACTATGCGGATAAAAACGACATCGTCAAAAATGTCGCCGTTGACCGCGTCTTCAAACCCGCCATCGCCGCCGACTACCGCGCCAAACTCGTAGCCGGCTGGAAAGAAGCGGTCAAGAGATCGCTGGGCTGGGAGAAGAATTGAAGAAGGGGAACAGGGTATAGGGTCGGGGGTATGGGGAAGAGGAAGAGGGGGGAAGTCTCCCCCTACGCGCGCACTGCGTTGCGCGCTACCCCCTCTGCGGGGGAGTCCCCCCGCAACGCCCCCCCCGTTAGCGGGCGCCATCTCGAATAAAAGCGATGGCATAAGCCGACTAAGGCGGGCGCAACGCCCCCTGCGTAAAAATAGCCCATGTCTTACCATAGGCAAGGCTGAAACCGCCTGTGGCGGACACCCGAAGATGGGGTATAGGGTCGGGGGTATGGGGAATTACGATTTGAAATGTTCTGATACTACCGTGAAATTGCACGGCGATAACCAGAATATATCGGATGAAACCCCAAACCCTAAACCCCATACCCCATACCCCTTCAAACTGAAATAGACTATAATGTAACAAATGATTTATCATTCAAAAGGGAAAAAACGAGAGGCAAAAAAATGTTAGACGTCATAATAATCGGTGGGGGGGTGTGCGGGTGTTCGCTTTTGTATGAGTTGAGCCGCTACAAACTCGGCACCTTGTTGGTGGAAAAGGAAAATGATATTGCTTGCGGGACGACGAAGGCGAATAGCGCGATCGTTCATGCAGGATACGACCCGGAACCGGGGACGGAAATGGCGCGTTTTAATGTAGAAGGCAACGCGCTTATCGAACAACTGTCGAAAGACCTCGATATCATGTATAAAAAAATCGGCTCTCTCGTCGTCGGCTTCGATGATGATGACCGGAAATCAATAGAAAAACTCCTTGAAAAAGGCACTAAAAACGGCGTCCCCGGACTAAAAATCATCGAGACGGAAGCGCTGTTCAAGATGGAGCCGAACTTAAGCCGCGACGTAAAGTGCGCCCTCTATGCGCCGAGCGCGGGGATTGTGTCTCCATGGGAGCTTGCCATAGCGCAGGCTGAGTGCGCCGTGGAAGGCGGCGCGAAGATCGAGCTTGAGTGCGTGGTCGCCGGCATCAAAAAAGAAAAAGAGGGCTGGACGGTCTCGACGAACAAGGGCGATTTCAAGGCGCGTTTTGTCGTGAACGCCGCCGGAGTCAATTCCGACCTGATAAGCGAAATGGCGGGGGAGTCAAAGCATTTTTCGATTACGGCAAAGAGCGGCGAATACTATATCCTCGATACGACGGAAAGCGCCCTCGTGAGCGCCGTCGTGTTTCCCTGCCCCTCAAAGCTGGGGAAGGGCGTCCTCGTCAGTCCGACCGTCCATGGGAACATCATCGTGGGACCGGATAGCAAGGACTGGGCGCGCGGGGATTTTTCGACAAGCGCCCAAGGGCTCGACTATGTGAAAAAAAACGCGGTGCGAGTCGTGCCGAGCGTCAACTTCCGCGCGTCAATCAGGAACTTTTCCGGACTCCGCGCCGATGCGGGGCGCGAAGACTTTATCGTAGGCGAATCGAAAGAATGCCCCGGCTTTTTCAACATAGCAGGAATCAAATCACCCGGACTCAGCTCCGCCCCTTCAATTGCCCGCGAAGTGGCAAAACAGCTTCACGCGGCGGGCTTGGAATCAAAGCCGAACCCCGCATTCGTGGGCAAGCGGCGGGTGCGGCGCTTCAAAGAGATGAGCGAAGCGGAAAAGAGGGCGGCCGTCAAAGAAAACCCCCTCTACGGCACGATTGTCTGCCGCTGCGAAACCGTAACCGAAGGAGAAATAGTCGACGCGCTGAAGCGCCCCGTTCCGCCGCGCTCGCTTGATGCGGTAAAGCGGCGCTGCACGCCGGGCATGGGGCGCTGCCAGGGCGGCTTCTGCGGACCGCGCGTCCTCGAACTCATTCAAAAACATCTGGGGCTCAAGCCGGAAGCAATCATGAAAGACCGCGCGGGAATGTTCATCGTTACCGGCGAGACAAAACAGGGAGGCGTAAGATGAAGGAAAAGTATGATGTCGTTATTATCGGCGGGGGTCCTGCGGGGCTTGCTGCGGCGCTTTCGGCAAAAGAGAGCGGCGCGAAGGATGTGCTCCTCCTCGAAAGGAACAACAGCCTCGGCGGCATATTGAATCAGTGCATCCACAACGGCTTCGGGCTCCATTATTTTAAGGAGGAGCTTACCGGACCGGAATATGCGGCGCGCTTCATCGCGAAGGTGCGCGAAACGGACATCGAAATTTTTACCGGCGCGATGGTGCTTGACGTAGGCGCCGACCGCATTGTTCATTTTATCAGCAAAGACGCAGGTTACATGACGGTAACAGGCAAGGCGGTGATACTCGCGATGGGCTGCCGTGAACGCCCCCGCGGGGCAATCGGCATTCCTGGGGCGCGTCCTGCCGGCGTGTTTACCGCAGGCGCCGCTCAGCTTTATATCAACATCGAAGGGTATCAGGTGGGGAAGCGGGTGATAATCCTCGGTTCCGGCGACATCGGGCTTATCATGGCGCGGCGCCTCACCCTCGAAGGGGCGAAGGTGCTCGGCGTGTTCGAGGTGCTCCCCTACTCCGGCGGGCTTACCCGCAACCTCGTCCAGTGCCTGTCCGATTACGACATCCCCCTCCGCCTTTCCCACACGATAACCGAGATTCGCGGCGACAAACGGGTCGAGCAGGTCGTCATCCAAAAAGTTGACGAGAACCGCCTGCCGATCCCCGGCACCGAGCAGGTCTATGACTGCGACACCGTCCTCCTCTCCGTCGGGCTCATCCCCGAAAACGAGCTGACCCGCAACGCCGGCATCGCCATCGACGGCAAGACCAACGGACCGGTCGTCTACGAAAACATGGAGACGGCAATTCCCGGCATCTTCGCCTGCGGTAACGTCGCCCACGTCCACGACCTCGTCGACTTTGTCAGCGCCGAAGCAATGCGGGCGGGAAAAGCGGCGGCGGTCTATGCGGCGGCGGCAAAAAACAGCGGCGCGACGGTCGCACCTATCAGCATCAAATATGGGGAGGGCGTGGGCTATGTCGTGCCGCAGAAGGTCAGACCCGCCAACGTCGAAAAGGCGACGGAAGTGTTCTTCCGCGTCTCGGCAATCTACAAAGAATCGAAGATCGAGGTGAAGGCGGGGGACGATATGCTGGCATCCTTCAAGCGCGAACATCTAGCGCCCGGCGAAATGGAAAAGATTACCCTGTTGAAGAGCGCGCTCGAAAAAGCGGCGGGCAGGGACATTACTATCAGCGTGAACAGCGCCCAGAAACAGAAGGAGTTCGACACGACCTTCCGCGTCGACCGCAGCGACGGCGTCGTCGAGCTTATCTGCATCAATTGCCCGAAAGGCTGCCGCCTGCAAGTCGACACGAAGCATGATTTTAAGGTAACGGGCAACACTTGCGAAAAGGGCGAAGCTTATGGCAAGCAGGAAGTGCAAAGCCCCACCCGCGTCATCACCTCGACGGTGATTATCAGGGGCGCCGAGCTGAAGCGCATGCCGGTAAAGACCGACAAGCCCATCCACAAGGGCAAAATCTTCGAGGCGATGAAGCTCTTGGACAAGCTCGAAAAGAAAAGTCGCGTGAACTGCGGCGATGTCGTCGTCAAAGACATCTGCGGGACCGGCGCCAGCTTCGTATCGGCGAGGAGTTTGTAGTAAATGATAACATATCGGGTAATGTCCATGGACGAACGGTCGGAAATTAGCCGAAAGGCGGATGAACTGGAAAAAGCCGGCAAGTACGAAGAGGCGATGGCGATGAGCAAGACGCGCCCCCTGTCGCCGTATCTGGCGAAGATTTTGAAGGAAAAGGTTGGCGTGGAATATCTGCGCAAGAGCGGCTGGAACCTTGCCGAAGCAGAGGCAGAGTTTGGAAATGACTGGCTTGACCGATAGGATGACGAATGCCGTGGAGTTGATAGCCAATGGCCGCGTTGAATTGCGTACTCAAGGCAAAACGGAGGAGGGACAAATTAAGTTTAATGCTGGACTTACTAAGGCAGTGACGGAATTCAGCGAGGTTCAGTCCAGTCGCGATCTATTTCTGATGTTGCTTGCAGAATACATCTATACTGCGCAGGAACTTGCATCCAGCCGACTTGAGGAAATCGAGGGGCGTGCCAGTTGCGAAGCGGCTATGCGCGACTTTGACGATGCCTTTCGCTCGCTGGAAGCCGTGGGCGACGAACGCGGCTATTGCACGGCGGAAAAAGCCTTTCCCCGCAAGCCAAGGTTCCGCTACAAAGGAATGCCCCGCGATGCCTTCCATTTGGCATACATGGGACACCGCACGCGTGTCCGCAACACCCTGCGTAAAATCGGCTTCGACCCCGCCGAACAGACTTTGATGGAACTACGGCTGCGCGTGTTCAACACCGCCCAAGAAGTCTACCTCAAGTTGCAGCAAACCGCGTTGTCCGCTGCTACCGGCTAAGCCATCGGAACGGCGCCTCCTTTGTAGCAGCGCCTCCCGCACTTGAGCTGGTGCCGCGCCGCCACAGGCGGTGCCTGAGGCACTTTCAGCTTTGCCCTTAGTATGAAAAGGGCGCTGCTAACGGGGGGTCTGGGGGGGCACCTCACCCCCCCAGCGGGGCGTTGCGGCGCATAGGCTCACCTAAAGGTGAACCTGCAACATCGCTTGGTGTTAGTGTAACCTGCGCCACGCCTCAACGAATGCCGCTGGATAAACGCCCTACGG
>JAITNZ010000255.1 GCA_031290205.1 Spirochaetaceae bacterium | reverse complement strand
TCTCTCCCCTCCTTACTCACTCCTCTTGCGCCCCCCCCGCGCCCCCCCCCCCCCCCGCGCCCGCGCCCCCCCCCCCGAATTGGGGGATAGAATATAATTTACAAAATGCTTCATTTCCTAATAATAGTTGCGCTATTTTTCTTCGCCTTTTTATTAAAAATCTTTTTAATGACATACTGTTTTTCCTTCGCCCTCTTGGGCTTTTGCTTTTAATTTCTTCACCCATACAGGCGGAGATTGTTTCGTTCAGTGTGCCGCACAACTCGGATGCAACTTTTTATAGTGTGCATTGAACATGCCGTGAAACAGGCTCAAACAAGGCTTTTTGGCTATCCAATCCTCGTAAATTCCTATAAATTCCAAAAAAACACTAAAAGAATCTGCACCCACACAACTCGAAAGAATTGTGTTTATGACAGAATCAATATCGCACAGAATTGATTTTTTTGTCAAGATACCTTCAGCAACTCCCCGCTTGTGCTGTCCCCCGCGATTTTCAATCGCGGGGACCGGGCGGGCGGGGAAGGCTTGCCGAAAAACAGGCACCCATTTCCTAAGCAAGCGCGTTTCTCTCGTCGGACGCATTTTCCGCCACTTAGGAAAAGCAATTTCCTGTGCCGGCAAATAGGGGGAAGGCTTTCTCGGTCAGTAGTGCGCGCGCAGATGCGCACGAGCTACTGCCATGCTCGTTACCGCGCACTTCGCTGTTAGGCTTTACCGGCAAACCTTCCCCGCCCGCCCGGCTACGCGGCGGGAACATCCTCTACAGCACAAGTGGTGAGGGCTTTTCGGACCAATTGGCTGGGTGTTGGGGGTGTTGCCGGACAGTGAAGCCCTACAGCACAAGCGGGGAGGGCTTCCCGACGAAGCTGGCTGGGTGCTACGTTTGTCGGCTTACAGTGAAGCCCAACAGGAAATCCTTACAGTGAAGCCTGACGGTAAAGTGCGCGGCGAGGAGCATGGCAGCGAGCGCGGGCGCGTAGCGCTCGTGCCGCTGACCGAGATTGCCTTCCCCCCTTCCCCGTGTATCTGTGGACGAATTCGAGTCATCGTGTAAGCTGTTGAATATCTCGAAAAGATTGTAACTACTCAGGACACCCTATTAACTCAGGAATTTTTTACCGCAAAGTCGAATAAAAAGAAATTGCACCCGCCGCACTAAAAAATAATTCAGAATTTCCCCTTGTTTTTCGTCTTTGTTCGTGTTGTTGGTGAGGTTCGTGGTTGAATTCGGCACTGCTACGCAATGAAGAGGGAGGGGGAGTAGCGAAGAGCCTATTGAGCGAGACCTCTTCGCTCCATCGTCCCCCTTCCTGTTTTTTACGCGGCGTCTTCCTTGATGTAAAGCACATTCTGCGGACAGCTTTTGGCGCAAATGCCGCAAGCAATGCACTTGGTCGGCTTTTCCGCTTTTTTAGACTTGACAATAAGGTTGAATGGACAGGCTTCCACACACTTTCCACAGCCATTACAAGCTTTTTTGTCGATCAGATACACGCCTTTGGCATTTTGCGTAATGGCTTTCTGATCGCAGACTTCCCCGCATTTGCCGCACTGGACACAAGAGACGATTTTGATTTTGCCTTCTTTTCCCGCTTTCACATGAATACAGGACAGATTCTCGGCGACAAAACACTCGTTTTTGTAAAATGCCTGAGCGCAGACATTTTCACAGGTAAGACAGTTCATACAGGCGCTTATATCCTGAACCGCTATCTTTTTCATACAGAACTCTCCTCGGGATACGCTGAATTTGGAATTTAACTACGAACCTTACAAACAAAATGTTTCGTAACTATGTATGCCGGTTCGTTGTTATTTAGTGTTCCCTTATAAAATTTAAGATAATCCAATAATAACATGAAACACATAAATAGTCAAGCTAAAATCGCAAAATCCTAATGCGGAACGGAGGGCTCCAATTCCGTTGATTGCATGGATTTTAGCTATGTTCACTCTGCTCAAAATGGTATGATAGACTTTGATGATGAAGAAAATCCCCGTCCTCCACGAAGATGGACACTGCCTCGTTCTGAACAAACCCCCCGGACTCGCCGTGCAGGGCGGTGAAGGCGTCAACGCGAGCCTCGACTCCATCCTTGCAAAAGAATTTTTATCGCCCACGCGCCCGCTCCTCGTTCATCGTCTGGATAAGGACACTTCCGGCGTGATCCTTACCGCAAAAACCCCCGATGCCGCCGCCTTTTTCTCTAAAATTATCGCCGGACGGAGGGCGGTAAAACGCTACCTCGCCGTTTGCCGGACGCCCGCTTCTCCCGAGCGCGCTCAGAGCGGCGTCATCAAAACAGAGCTCGTCATAAAAGGCATAGCGAAACACGCCGAGACCGCTTGGAAGATACTCCGCGAAACGCACGATGATGATGAAACATGGACGCTCTTCGAGCTCGAACTCGGCACGGGGCGGATGCATCAGATACGCCGCTCGCTGGCGCAGGAGGGCTTTCCCATTCTGGGCGATGACAAATACGGTGATTTCAAACTCAACAAGCAGCTTCGCAAAGAGCGCGGCTTAAAAAACCTGCTGCTCCACTCCTCCCGCCTCATCATCCCGCTACCGGACGGCGGAATGCTCGATGTTTGTGCCCCCCCGCCTGAGTATTTTGATTTGTTGCTGCAAGATCGGACGCTGCGGGAGCAAAAAATGCAAGCACGCAACACGGCGCCGCCATAAATAAGGTATGCAAAAACTGTTCACCTTCAATCCGGTGCTCTGCGCGGCGCTGGCTGCGGCGTTTTCTTACTATGGATTCGCCCCGCTGATACAGAGTTCCCGGAACATTTTTCTGGTTTTGATTTTTTTCCTTATTGTCTTCATCTTGATTGCCGCAGCCGTTCTGCTTAAGGCGCCGTTGATTGCCTCATGCGCGGCAACCGTGCCCCGGCTGAACTTTTTTAACGGCGCCCTCAGCCAGCCCCGCGATCTATCGAAAAAAGCGTTGCTTTTTTTGGTGTTTTTTACCGCAGGGATGTTTTTGGGGCTGTTTGCGCGCGGCGCGGCATCTCGGGCGGGGCGTATCGCCGGCGGATTCCCCCGCGAAAACATCTGCGGCATCACGGGGCTTTTGCTCGATGATCCCCGGACCAACGCGACCGGACGGGGGATGGGAAACCTCAGTCTGATACAGAGCGCGCTCATCGATGGCAGCCGCGCCTCGGCGAAGGGCACCGTGTTGGTTTTCTTCCCCGAAGGCTCGATTCCCCGCTTAAAAGAATTCGGGCGGGGTAGCACCATCTATGTAGACGGCAGCTTTGCTGAACCACAAAACAGCGCATTCAACGGCGCAAGCGCCGGCGGAATGTTTCGCGCAAAGTCCGTGCACATCGTCCAGCCGCCGTCCAAAATAGACCGCCTGCGGACGCGCGCGCGACTTGGGCTTATCAACATATTCGCGGGGGAAACAAACTGGGGCGGACTCGCCCTCGCCCTCCTCCTCGGCGCGAGGGATAATCTTGATTCAAATCTTGCCGCGCAGTATCGGAACGCGGGCTGTTCGTATATACTCGCCCTTTCGGGGATGCATCTTGCGATAGTTTCGGCAATCATCGCCTTCCTTTTGAAAAAACCGTTCGGGCTGAAAGCCGCCGCCGCGCTCGGCGCAATCATCATTGTGTTCTATGTATACCTTGTGGGAGCGCAGCCTTCACTCACCCGCGCGGCTTTGATGTCGCTTATCGGCACGGTGTGCATACTCTTTTCGTTTCCCGCACGCGCCGTCCAGCTTTTAGCGTTATCATTTTTAGCGCAAATAATAATCGATAGCCGTTCCGCGCTGAGCGTGTCGTTTATCCTCTCCTACCTCGCGTTGCTTGGCATCCTCTTAGTCGGGCGGAGCATAGCTAATGTGACTGCGGGCAAACTTCCCGCCTTCCTTGCCGCACCGCTTTCCGCATCGCTTGGTGCGTTTTTAGCGACAATTGCCATCACGGCATTTTTCTTCGGCGAGCTCCGCCCCGCCGGTATTGCCGCAGGGCTTCTTATGGTGCCGCTCACCACCCTCTTCATGATAGGCGCCATCGGCTATCTCGCCCTCTCTTTTGTCTTCCCGCTCTTCAACACGCCGCTCGGCTTTGCGCTCTCCTTGCTCTACAAGCTCCTCGAAAGAATCGCCTTTCTTGCGGGAAAGATTCCGTCGATAAGCGTCACCAATATGCCGCTCGCCCTCATACTTGGCAGCCTCCTTCCATTTCTGATATTTTTTCTCTGTCAACATCGGTTCCGCGTCCAGCATACAATTGAAAGCTTTGAGTAGCGATGATTCACCCGCCTCCTGTCTTAAACCGCTCTGTTCATACTAAAGGCAAGGCTGAAAGTGCCGCACGATCAAAAGCGTGTCCTGCCAAATTCGTGGTAAATAGGGAGTAAGTAGTAGGTGAAGAGGGGGAAGTATCCCATACCAAAAAAAATACCCCTCAGCTTGCTGCGGGGATTTTTTATTGCAACAAACAAGTTTGTAGTAACAATGGAGAAAAATAATTCAATCTCAGTTCCAATAATAACTGATTCAATTCTTGAATTCAAATGTAGCTTTAGAAAAGCGAAGGTTTCAGTAAGAGCAGGTGAAAGTAGAGAATTGAAACTTGAATTTAATGGGTGCAATTTATTTTTCTGGGTAAATTCTAACGTGATAGCTAAAATGCTAACGGGGGGTCTGGGGGGGCACCTCGCCCCCCCCAGCGGGGCGTTGCGGCGCGGCGCGCTGATAACGCCTTCTGAACAGCGGCTTTCGCTGGCGCTACGCCGTGCTAGATTAATTGCGTAAACACCCTCACCGGTTCGGGTGCAAT
>JAITNZ010000251.1 GCA_031290205.1 Spirochaetaceae bacterium | reverse complement strand
CACGAACAAATTGCGCATAATTCACCTGATTTCTGCCTTGTTTACCACCATTATTCATATTCATTTCGTCTTCCGTTCGTGTTGTTCGTGAGGTTCGTGGTTGAATTCGGAACTGCTGGCAGCTCAAGTGCGGGAGTTGCTGCAGGTATTGAAATTATCTATGATTTAATGCAAGATGATAATTATGACGAAATGGCAAGAGGCTTATGTTCGGTGGAGGAATGTCTATGAGTGATGAGCAAAAAAACCCGGAATTGTCCCCTGATGGGAGAAGGTTTCCCTTAAATCAACCGCCCATTATTTTGGCGCTGGATGACACTCCTTTTGTGCTTTCTTTCATTGAAGATGTACTTAGTCATAAGTATGATTTACGTCTGGTAAAAACAACGGCTGCGGCATTTGGTGTTCTTAACAAGGACACTGTTGACCTGATGCTTCTTGATATAGAGATGCCGGGTATGAGCGGCATTGAGTTTCTTGAACAAGCGAGGAAAAACATTAGCACAAAATATACCCGTGTTATCTTTATTACCTCGCACTCCGAACCCGAAATAGTGCAACAAGCACTCAAACTGGGCGCCGATGGTTATCTCATCAAACCCCTCCAAGTGGTCTCTCTACTAAAAAAAGTAGAGGAAGTGCTGGGGCAATGAAGCGGATTTTATTGCGTAACGGACGCTTTTATAGCTGCCCTTAGTAAGAGAAGGGCGATTTGTTCATTCAATATCAAGCGGAGGAGAAAAAATGATTACGATGCTTAACGCGTGTACGACCGAAATTGACGATCCGGATGATGCGGTGGCGGATATTTTGGGGCAGCTTGATTTGGACAAGCGGCTTTTGAAGAATGCGGTGGGGATTATTGCTTGTTTCTCGGAATGTATCGTCACCGGCGTTGTGGCGGCGCTCTGTGAACGGCTACCCTTCGATGTGGTGGGCTGCACGACGACGGGCAATTCCGCTTGTGGCAAATACGGGCGCGAGCTGCTTAGCCTTGCGGTGTTGACCAGCGATGACACCAGCTTTGCCACTGCCATGAGCGAGCCGCTCAGCCATAACAAAATTATTGCGCCGTTGAGTACCGCCTATAACGCGGCGCGGCAGGGTCGCGAGCCGGATTTTATTCTGGCGTATGCGCCGCTGATGTTCAGCATGGGGGAGCATGCGATAGCGGGCAGCGTGATTTTCAACAGCTTCAACACGGTTGTCGGGGGGAAGCCGCTGTTCGGGACATTCTCTTGCGACCATACGCTGAATTGTTCTGAAAGCCGGGTTTTGAGGAACGGGGAAGCCGCCATTGACACGGCGGCGATGATACTGATGTTCGGGAAGGTGAATCCGCGTTTTTACGTTACCGCGATTCCTGAAGTGAATATTACGAGGCAGACCGCCGTTATCACCAATTCGGAGGGGACGCTCCTCAAGGAGCTGAACGGGATGAGTCCGGTGTCCTATATGGAAACGCTGGGGATTACCCGCAAGAGCATGGAAGTCGGCGGGGTTATTGCCCTCATGCTCAATTACAATGACGGGACGGATCCGGTTGTGCTAGGTATTTACGGCATTACTCCCGAAGGCTATCTTGTCTGCGGGGGGGATGTGCCGGTAAACGCGCTGCTCTCTGTCGGCTCGTTAAATTACCATGGTGTTTTGGAAAGCACGGAGACGACAATTCAAAAAATCTCCGGCGCCGGCGAGGTGAACGGGATACTGATGTATCCCTGTCTTTCACGGAAATTGATGCTCGGTCAGAATGCGGATGATGAAATGAAAAAGGTCTTCGAGCTGATAGGCGATAGATACCCCTATCAGTTGTGCTACGCCGGCGGCGAGATATGCCCGCTGCTTGACGAACAGGGGAAGCCGGTAAATCGTTTTCATAATTATTCTTTTATTCTTTGTGTGCTATGAACGCGGGGCTGGGAACCATGGACACTGAGCTTTCCGAGCTGGAGCTGCTACGAAAAGAAAACACCAAACTCACGCGCCAGTTGCGGCGCTTGCAGGAGACGGTGGAGCGCAACAATGATATTGTTCAGATGTCGCATGATATGAATGCATTGCGGACGGTGGAGCAGCTTCAGCTTGAAAAGCACATGAGCCTGCTACTGGAAAACAGCCAGGATATCATCATATTTTTGGACAAAGAGGGCAGGTTTACCTATTGCACCAACAAATTTTTAGAAGATGCCGGTTTTGAGAATTTCAATCTGATTAAAGGGCGCCATTACTGGGATGTGCTGGCTGAATTTACGACGCTTGAATGGACCAAGCGGGCGTCGCGGCTTTTTCATGCCGCTATCGAGCGCAAAAAATCGGTTGTCTGGCAAGAGCCCATTGATATAGGCGGGAAGGGGGTTACCTGGCGCTATTCGCTGCACTTTGCGCCTATGGTGAATAACGACGGGGCGGTGGAGGGGGCTATGCTGATTCTCCACGATATTGAGGATGTGCTACGCACGAAAGAGGCGGCGGAGCAGGCGAATACGGCGAAATCGGAATTTTTAGCGACGATGAGCCACGAGATACGCACGCCGATGAACGCGATTTTGGGGATGAGCGACCTCATGCGCACCGATAACTTCGACTCGGTTCAACGGGGGTATTTCGAGGACATCAAAAAAATGTCCAAGGCGCTGCTCGAAATTATCAACGATATTCTGGATTTTTCAAAGATTGAGGCGGGGAAACTGGAACTGGTACCCGTGCACTTCAACATCGTATCGCTCTTTGATAATGTCGCTTCGCTCTGCGGTTTTATTGCCGCAGGGAAGAGCCTTGAGTTCCGGGTTTCCTGCGACAAAGACATTCCGCCTGTTATCTATGGTGATGAAATCCGCATCAGGCAGATTTTTACGAATGTCGTGAATAATGCCATCAAATATACGCGGGGGGGGCATGTAACCTTCGCTTTAACACGGGGGATGCGGGGGGAGCATGAGTATCTGGTTGCTACTGTGGAAGATTCCGGGATTGGCATTAAGGCTGAGGATAAATCGAAACTCTTCGGTTCGTTTGAACAGCTTGATACTCGGAAGAACCGCAGCGTAACGGGGACAGGGCTGGGGCTGGCTATCACGAAGCAGTTGCTTGACCTGATGGGCGGCTTTGTTGAGCTGGAAAGCGTGTATGGCAAAGGCTCGGTTTTTACGATACATATCCCGCTGATTGTAGGCGATCCGGAGCAAGTGGAACAGGAAAAGAGCAGGTCGCAATTTGTCAGGGCGAAGGCGGGGGCGGACATTAAAATCCTCGTGGTCGATGACATATCGTTCAACCTCACGGTGGCGTTGGGTTTTCTGGTGCGGCATGGGATAAACGCCGATACCGCGACGGGCGGGGAAGAGGCTGTGCGGCTGGTTACCGAGCACGGCGCGGGGAAGCGTTACGACCTCATACTGATGGACCACATGATGCCGGAGGTGGACGGCGTCGAGGCAACCAGCCGTATCCGCGCATGGGAAGCGGAACAGCCGGAACGGCTGCGGACACCGATTATCGCGCTTAGCGCCAACGCGATTTCCGGCGCACGGGAGTTTTTCATGGAAAACGGCATGGACGGCTTTATATCGAAACCCATCGTGGCGGAACAGTTCAACGATGCGCTCTTTCAGTTTTTGCCGCATGAAAAATTGGTTTTCGAAGAAAAATCGGCGGAGGCGGAAGCTCAGTCGGCTGACAGATCCGCCTTGATGGAACTGGCGGCAATGGCGGCAGCCGGCGGCATGAATATTGAGGAAGGGCTGAAGAATAACGGCAACGATCCCGCCATGTATATCCGCACCTTGAAAACGGCGTGTAAAGCGATCCCCAAGGAATGGGCGAAACTGGCGGAAGAATGCGCCCGCAAGGATTGGAAAAACTTCGGCATCCGCGCCCATGCATTAAAAGGGATTTTTGCCACCATTGGGCATAAAGCGCTCTCATGCCAAGGAAAAGAGCTGGAATTTGCCGCCAAAGAGGGGCGTTTTGCCGTGTGCGAAACCCAAGCGGCGCCTTTTATCGCGGCGATGGAGGAATTTAGCGCCAAACTTGCCGATTTCCAAAAAGATGAAGCGCCGCCGCCCGCCGCAGTGGGCGCCGCGCCCCCCCCCGTTGCTGAATTGCCGCTTGTGCGGGAAAAAATTGCCGCCCTCATTTCAGCTTGTGAGGCGTCCAAGTCGGCGCTCATCAAAAGCATCTTTGCGGAATTGGCGCAAGCCTCGAATCACGCGAGTATCGGCATGATACATGATTTAATAGAAGATTACGAGTATGACGAAGCGGCAAAATTATTACACACGATGGAGGATACCCTGTGAGCGAAGGCATGGAGCATCTTTTCGTCATTAATCCGCAATCATTCGGGACAAACCTGCGGGGCGTACGGGAAAGCATGGACGCGATTACGGCGGAAATAAAAGCCTATTTCGTGGGCAAAGAGGAGAAATACACGATTCACATTTCCCGCTACCCCCGCAATGCGATTGTTGCCATCAGGCGGTATTTTAAGAATCTCGCCGCCGATACGCGGGTGCGCGTCTATGCGGTCGGCGGCGACGGGATGGCTTTTGACTGCCTTAACGGCATAGTTGGAATGTCTAACGTAGAATTGGCGATAATACCCTACGGCACGGGTAGCGATTTTGTGCGCGCCTTTGGACCAGAGCATTACCTCGAGTTCCGCAATCTTACGGCTCAGACGAGCGCTTCGACGATTCCGGTTGACGTTATCAAATGCAACGGGAAATACGCCCTCAACTTTTGTTCTGTCGGCGTTGAATCCGTCGCCGCCATCAAAATTATCCCCTTATTCAAGCGCTTTAAGCGCTTACGACGGAGCTTTCCGTTCTTTAACCGCGTGTTTTTTTTAATAGGCGCAATCCTTGCTCAGTTTGAAAAGCGCGTCATTGGTCAAGAATACGGGATTTTTGCGGACGGGGAAAATGTCAGTGGCAGCTACCTCGGCATCAATATTGCGAACGCCCCCTATTATGGAGACGGACTTTCGGCAGTTTCCTCCGCCGTGCCGGACGATGGGCTTATGGATATGCTGATAACCAAAAAGATGCATATTTTTGCCGCCTTTGCCAGCCTTGCTAAATTTGTCAGCGGAGGCTGGCGACTGCTTTCAAAACACTTTATTTTTCGGCGGATAAAACAAGTCTCTATCCGCTCAACAAAGCCGCTTTCCGTCAACCTTGACGGCGAGGTTTTTTTTGACACCTTTCTTGATATTGAAATTCTCCCCCATCTGGTCAATATCGTAAACGTTACCGGAGCGGGCTTTAAGCGGCTTGATAAGCCCTTTTCAGAAGATTCTGCGAAGGAAGGGGGGGTGCGTTTTCATGAATGATGCCCAAGATGCCCGTTATCAAAAACTAGGGAATTTCCTCTCGATTTTCGGCATATCAGTCTATGGGATACTCTGGACAAACACCCTCCTCGATAAAGGACAGTTTGAAAACGCGGCAGTATCGGTAGGTTTTTTTGCGATCTGCATAGCGACAATACTGCTCTTACAGCGGATCAAGTCCCTCCCCTCAGCCTTTGCCTATCCCTTCGCCATGTTTATTTTCCAGACGGCGGGCTCAATCATCACCGGCAGTTTTATTCACTATTTTCTGATATGTTTTCTGATTAGCGGGCTGGGGGCGATTTACTGCAACACAAAAACTCAAACATGGTATCTCTTGGTATCCAACGCCATCATCGGCATCCTATTCATCTTTAAGCTGCCCTGCCGCGACTTCACTTACGAAATTAGCTTCATGGAAGCCCTATTTACCTGGGGCATCATGGTCGTCGGGTCCATTTATTTTTCGGTGATTGCCTCTTTTGCGTCTGATAAAAGCCATAAAGCTGATAAGGCTCTCGGTTCTTTTGCAACGATACTGGAAACGACAACAAACTGGATAGCCATCGTCGATGAATTAAACCTGATTGACTGTATCAGCAAACCTCTAGCGCGCTATGCCCATGTTGAGGACCGCGAACTGGTCGCCGGACGCCCCATCCTCGATCTTTTTAATAGCATGGATGTTAAGCTGATGATTGGGGAACTGCTGGAAATACACGGCTTTCATGTGAATTTACAAACAATAAACATCAACGGGGAAGCGCGCTATTTCAACATTTTTACCGACAAGCTGGCAGGAAATGCCGGGGGGCTATTCATCCTCATCAGTGACATTACCGACCTTGTATCCGCGCGGGACGAAGCCGATAATGCGCGGCGGACGGCGGAATTAGCAAACAGCGCCAAGAGCGACTTTTTAGCAACGATGAGCCACGAGATTCGCACCCCGATGAACGCCATACTCGGCATGAGCGACCTGATGCGCACCGACAACTTCGACAAGGTGCAGCTTGGTTATTTCGAGGACATCAAAAAGACATCGAAGTCGCTACTCGGCATCATCAACGATATTCTGGATTTTTCAAAGATTGAGGCGGGAAAACTGGAACTCGTTCCCGTTCACTACAACATCGTATCCCTGTTTGATAATGTCGCATCCCTCTGCGGCTTCATTGCCGCCGGCAAGAGCCTTGAGTTCCGCTCCGCCTGCGCTGAGGACATTCCGCCTATCCTCTACGGCGATGAAATCCGCATCCGGCAGATTTTTATCAATGTGGTGAATAACGCCATCAAATACACGCGGGGAGGGTATGTGAGCTTTTCCCTTAAAAAGGGTATGCGGGGAGAGGCAGAATATCTTATTGCTGCGGTGGAAGATACCGGCATCGGCATTAAGGATGAGGATAAATCCAAACTCTTCGGTTCCTTTGAGCAGCTTGATACCAGAAGGAACCGGAGCGTAACGGGCACAGGGCTTGGGCTGGCGATTACGAAGCAGCTTCTTGACCTGATGGGCGGCTTTGTTGAGCTGAAAAGCGTGTATGGCAAAGGCTCGACCTTTACCCTTTTTATACCGCTGGTTCCCGGCGATCCTGCGCTGGTTGAAGAGGGCAGCGCTGTCGTACAATTTATCAAGGCGAGGGCGGAGGCGGACATACAAATCCTCGTCGTCGATGACATCCCCATCAACTTGACGGTAGCCCTGGGCTTTTTAGCGCGGCACGGGATGAACGCCGAGACCGCCGAGGGGGGTGAAGAGGCGGTGCGGATGGTTATCGAGCGCGGCGCGGAGAAACGCTATGACCTCGTGCTGATGGACCACATGATGCCTGAAGTGGACGGCGTCGAAGCAACGCGGCGCATCCGCGCGTGGGAAGCGGAACAGGCAAGCCCCCTGCGGAAAATGCCCATAGTCGCGCTCAGCGCAAACGCCGTTTCCGGCGCGCGGGAGTTTTTCCTCGCGAACGGCATGGACGGCTTTATCTCGAAACCCATCGTGGCGGAGCAGCTCAACGAAGTGCTCTTTCAGTATCTGCCCCATGAAAAACTGCTCCTGAGTGAAGAACCGGCGGCAGAGCGGAAACCGGCGGCGCAGCAACCGGCGGAGCTTCTCGCGTTAGCGGCGGTGCTGGATATAGCTGAAGGGCTGAAGAATAACGGAGGCGATTCCGCCATGTATATCCGCACGCTGGAATTGGCAAACAGAGCCATCCCCAAGGAGCAGGCGAAGCTGGAAGAAGAGCGAAGCCGCAAAGATTGGACGAACTTCGGCATACGCGCCCATGCGTTAAAAGGCATTTTTGCCACCATCGGGCATAAGGCGCTCTCCGCCATGGGGAAAGAGCTGGAATTTGCCGCAAAAGAGGGACGCATCGCGGACTGCGAATCACAAGCCGCGCCCTTTATCGCGGCGATACAGGATTTTACTGCCAGACTTGCCCAGTTCCACCAGCACGAGGCGCCGACGGAAAGCGCGAATATCGCCGACGCAGACCCGCTTATCGTGCGGGAAAAAACTGCCGCGCTCATTTCAGCTTGCGAGGCGTCGAACGGACAGCTTATCAAAAGCGCCTTTTCGGAGTTAGCGCAAGTCTGCAATCACCAAAGTATCGAAAAAATCCGCGATTTAATAGATGATTACGATTATGACGAAGCGGCGAAATTATTACGTGAGTTGGCGGAAACCCTAGCGTAATTTAGAATTCGAAAAATAACCACGAACAAAACAGCAAAGACACCTTTAGGTGGCTTTGTGTGCCGCCCAGTTGCTGCTTGAACAATTCTCTGATACGCGTTATTATATTTTTAGGAAAGAGTTATATGAAAGAGTTATATGATCGACAACAAAGCTCCGGATAAAAAGCCGCCGCTGGACTGGCATTCGGCGTTTTTTGACGCGATACGGCTGGAGTTTGACCAGTATACGGATGTGTTGCAGTTCGAGGCAGAGCATAAATTGACAGCCGCGTCCCTGCGGATAGACGTACTGGTAATTAAAAAAGCGCCTGATACCGTCATCGACACGAATATTGCGCGGATTTTTAAAGGATGTAATATTTTCGAGTATAAAAATCCTGACGATTATATATCGGTCGAGGATTTTAACAAGGTGATGGGTTACGCGCACATTTATGCGGCGCTTAACTCAGTTTCGATAACAGACATCAGCGTCAGTTTTGTCGAGAGGGCGCATCCACGCGAATTACTGGCTTTTTTTCGCGATGTGTTACACTGGACGATAGAGGAACGCTGGAGCGGCATCTTTATCGTGTCAGGCGGGACGGTTCCGATACAGATTATCGAAAGTAAGAAACTTGCCGAGGATGAGTATCTCTGGTTAAAGAATCTTAGCAACGACCTTGACAGTAACACGGCGCTTAAGATGCTGGAGGAAGGACATAAAAAGGGGAAGGGCGCGCCGACGAGCGCGTATATGTATGCAATATTGGAAGCAAACCTGAAAAGGGTACAGGAGATAAGAACAATGGAATACATGGCAACCACTCTTGATGATTGGCTTGACGAAATCGGACTAACGGCACGGGCTGAGGCAAAGGGCATGGCAAAGGGTATGGCAAAGGGTATGGCAAAAGGCATGGATGCCCTTGTCGAACTTATCGAACAGGGCTACAGTCCACGGCAAGCAAAAGAAATGCTGGAGAACAATGGAATACATGGCAACCACTCTTGATGAAATAGGCGCCACAGGCGGTGCATGGGGCACTTTCAGCCTTGCCTTTGGTAAGAAAAGAGCGATTTATTGCTCATTGCGGAGCAAAACTCCGCCACCAAAGCGAAAATCAGCATATTTCGGACAAAAACACGGTCCACTGTCCACTTAATACCCCCGCTTCCCCCGGGATGCCATTATCATTATAAGACGGTATTTTAAAAAAGCTGATTCCGGCGCCCGTATCCGCGTCTATGCTGTGGGCGGTGACGGGGTGGCGTTTTGTTGCCACAACGGCATCGTCGGTATACCCAACGCGGAATTAGCGTTGATGCCTTTTTGTACGACGAACAACTTTGTACGCGCCTTTGGGCTTGAGCGTTCCGATGATTTCCGTAATATCGGGCTGCAGGCGGACTCTGGGGTAATTCCGGTTGACGTCATCAAATGCAATGGGAATTACGCCCTCAATTTCTGCACCGTCGGCACCGAGTCCGCCGGTTTCATCAAAATGCAGCCATCATTTGAACGCTTTGAATCATTAAGACGGCGCTTCCAGCTCTTTACCCGCTTGCTTTTCACGACGGCGCACTCCAGGCGCCCTTTGACAAGCGCGTTGCGGGTCAAAAATACGAGATTTCCGCTGACGGGGAAGATTTAAGCGGGGTGTACCACAGCATCAACATCGCCAACGGTCCCTATTGAGGGACGCATCGCAGACTGCGAATCACAAGCCACGCCCTTTATCGCGGCGATACAGGGTTTTACCTCCAGACTTGCCCAGTTCCACCAGCACGAGGCGCCGACGGAAAGCGCGAATATCGCCGACACAGACCCGCTTATCGTGCGGGAAAAAATTGCCGCGCTCATTTCAGCTTGCGAGGCATCGAACGGACAGCTTATCAAAAGCGCCTTTTCGGAGTTAGCGCAAGTCTGCAATCGCGAGGGGTATTGAAAAAATCCGCGATTTAATAGATGATTACGATTATGACGATGTAGCAAAATTATTACATACGTTGGGGGAAACGCTATGAGCGATGAACAAAGTGGGCAAAAAAATACTGAGATTGACCTGGCGGAAAAAAGTGGGAAAAAGGTCCTTTTTAATCAACCGCCCATTATTCTAGCGCTTGACGACACTCCTTTTGTCCTCTCTTTCATAGAAGATGTCCTCAAACACAAGTATGATGTGCGTCTGGCAAAAACCACGGCGGCAGCATTCGGCGTTCTGAACAAAGAAACCGTCGACCTAATACTCCTTGATATCGAAATGCCCGGCATGAGCGGTATCGAATTTTTTGAGCAAGCGAGGAAAAACCTTAGCACGAAATATACGCGTGTCATCTTTATCACCTCGCACTCCGAACCCGAAATCGTGCAGCAAGCGCTCAAACTCGGCGCCTGCGGCTATCTCGTCAAACCCCTCCAAGTTAGCGCCCTCCTCAACAAAGTCGAAGAAGTGCTCGGGCAGTAAGCGCTCTCAATTGCATCTCCGCGTTGGGCTTTTTTGAAAAAATTCGTGAATTTTCGCTACATTTCGCAACAAATGCGAGTGCTTGAACAATCATTAAAGCCGACTTATAATTCCCCCGTGCCCCTGTCATGGAATGAAATACGAACCCGCGCCTCCGCCTTTGTCCTTGAATGGAAAGACAAAGCTCCGACCGCGAGAGAAGAAGCGGACGCGCAGACCTTTGAAAACGGCTTCTTTCATATATTTGGTGTATCCCGATCAAAAGTCGCCATCTTTGAACAGAAAGTAAAAATGCAGGACGGCGCGGATGGCATCGG
>JAITNZ010000250.1 GCA_031290205.1 Spirochaetaceae bacterium | reverse complement strand
CCCCCTCCCCCCTGCCCCCCCCCCCCCCCCCCCCACCCCCCCCCCCGCCCCCCCGCCGCCGCTCGTCTTCCATCACGTCAACAAGCTTCATTACATCAGGCGGAAGTTCTTCATCCTGCTGCGCCGTTTCAATAGCGATGACCAGAAAAAAAAGCGCCACCGCATGGATTGCGGCAACAACAATAAAAACTAAACTTCCGCGTACCTTTCTACTCTGCATCTTTTACCACAAGCGATACCACACGATATTCCAGTATCTGAAGTATCTGCAGGACCTTATTTACATTTTCAAAACTGGTATTTCTATCGGCGATAATATGTATCCGCGTATCAGGTTCCGTTCGATAGATGGTGCTTACCAGCGCTTCGACGGCATCTAACGTGGCGGGTTCGCCGTCAATAAATGCGGCGCCCGTTTTATCAATCCATATTTCTAGATTTTGGACATCACTTACTTTCGCTATATTTTCCGCTTCGGGATATTCGATTTTTACTTCCTTGCGGTAGTTGATTAACGAGACAAGCATGATGAATATCAAGAGGAGGAACGCGACATCAGACATGGCGTTGAGGGGAATTGATACCATAGGAGTTTTGCGTTCAAGTTTCATCTTTCATCATCTTAAAAGAAAAAGAATCGACCTTCAACTTTTCGGCAAGTTTTACAAACGATACGACGCTCTGCCATGGCGCTTGCGGCGAAATCGAGAGGAGCATCGCAAGATTCGGGCGGCGCGCGGCGGCAAGGGCGATGGTTTTTTCCGCCTGCAGGATGTTCAGTTCTTTCTCCATATAAATGAGCGCGCCTCTATCGTTTAATTCAAAGCGGAGTATATCTTCTTTAAGGATGAGGCGCGTTGAATCCTTGGCGGGAAGGTTCATCAAAAAACCTTTATTGATGTTAAAAGCGGCGATAACAATAAAATAAATGATGAGGATGAATGCCAAGTCGCTAAGCGCCGACATGGCCTCGGAAGCTTGGCGCTTCTTTCGTCTAATGTTCATCAGGTTTAAGCTCCGCAATTAATTCAGCACAGCAGGTTTCAATATCGCTTGCAAACTTATCAACGGCATGGCTTAAGAGGGAGCTTGCGACCATGGCGATAATCGCGATGATAAGCCCGAACACGGTGGTGATGAGCGCTTCGTAGATGCCGTTCGCGACGATCTGCGCGTTTACTTCGGTGGCTTCGGCAATAGATTTGAACGCGCCAATCATGCCGGAAACGGTGCCTAAAAAGCCGGTAAGCGGGGAAAGCGAACCAAGCGCCGTAAGAAAATCAAACCCGCTTTCAAGCGAGTTGATGCAGGTAAGCGCTTCCGTTTCGGCGGCTTTTTCCATACGGTGTTCGGAAAGCCCCGGTTTTTCGACGAGCGAGAGGAGGACGCGGGCGCCCATCTGCCGCTCGCTTTTTTCTTTAAGATAATTTTTTGCGCCCTCGATGTTATCGTTGCCGATAAACTTCCGCGCCTCGTTTTTTAAGTCATCGACGCGCAGGTTGCTTCTGCTGATAAAAATAATTCTTTCCACCGCGATAGAAATAGTCGCGATAGAGAAGAGCAGCAGGGGCCACATAAAGATGCCGCCCATTTGAAAAAGACCGAGCAAGGTCATATCGGTAGTCGTGTTTTGCATTCAAATCCCCTTTTATAAGACATACCGGGCATTATAACAACAAATGGCAAAAAGAAACAGCCTTCGGCAACTCCCCGTCGCCCTGTAAAAAATAATGGTTGACGTCCTCTTGTTTTTATGCTAAAATGACTTATGATAAAAAGTGTGCAGCCCAAAATCAGTCCGCCTCGGGCGCTTTCAGCCTTCCGTTCGATAAGAAAAGAGGGGCTAAAAAATTGACTTTCATTAGTGAGGAAAATTATGAAAAACAAAATTGTACAATTAACTATCGGGAGCGTTTTGCTCATCACGCTTGCTTTCGTGGGGGCTCTGGGCTCCTGCAATGCGATTGCCGATACATCGGGCTTGAATCTGACCCCCGAAACGGTGTGGATTCGCTTGGTGCCGTCCGTAGCAGTCGAGGGGACGGCAACGCTCGTTCTCGACTTTAGCAAGCCGATTTCCGGATTAACGGTCGATACTCCGGCGGCGGATTTAGTAAAACTCTTCACGTTCAATAATGTCGATGGCACATTCGGGGCTGAAAAAATCACGCCGGTACGCATCATGAAAGAATCGGGGGCGGTTTACACGCTGGCGGTGGAAAATGTCCCCGCCGACGCCGGTCTCGTTCTGGTAACAATCAACAAGAGCGGCATCGCACCCGCTACCCGTTACTGGTCCCTGGACGGGGCGCATTACTCGTTGACCCTCTCCGAGGCGGACGAGGGCGGCATCTCGGCAACGGTGGACGGCGTGCCGCTTGCAAGCAACCCCGTGGATGTGGCGGCGGGGAAAACCGTCGTCTTTACCGTTCCCGCCGTATCGGGCAAAAAAGGGAGCTACACCTTAGTAAAGACTGAGGGCGGCGAGGCGGACGTATCGGTAACGCCGATGGACAGCGCTTCGCCCTCCTACCTTTATGAGCTGAGCGGCGGCGGCGCGGCTCCTATAAACATCTTGGGCTACGAAGGCGGCGTGGTGGAACGATCGTTGCTAAGGCTGAATGACCTCAATGCGGGGGAAACGCTAAGCTGGAGCTTCGTTATGCCCGCCTACGATGTTACTGTAAGCGCACAATTCACTGAGCAAGCCGCCGAGGAACTTGCCGGGCGCAGTTTTGAAATCCGGCTGGACGCCAGCGAAACAGTCAGCCCGCAGGCATTGGGGACCGCCTATATAAACTACCTGTCCGACGGTGTCCAATACCAGCCCAATATCAAAGGCGCTCAGGAAAGCCCCGTAAGCATTACGATTTTGGCACGCGACCCTGCCTCCGGCGGTAGATGCTATGTTGACCTTGCGGCACCGGGGTATTTATTCTACTTGGCAGACGGCGCGAATATTACGCTGACCATTGGTAAAAACATCGCCCTCCGAGGACTAACAGCCGTTACAAACAGGGCGGCAGACGCTCCGGCGGGGACCTACAGCGGCATCGATCAGGACAACCAGGTACCGATTGTCAGAATTCAGGGGGGGAATACCTTGGTCCTGGCGGAAAATGCCGCCATAAGCGGGAACTGGAGCAATCACTCCGCCGGCGCTGTGGATTTGGACGGCACATTCAATATGTCAGGCGCGAATACGGCGATTCACCACAACTACGCATTCTACGGCGCTGTGCAAGTGCACGGCACATTCACCATGTCCGGCACGAATGCCGAGATTTACGGCAATGTCTGCAGCGGTATAGATAGGTACGTCGGTATAGTCAATATATCAGGCGGCACGGTGTTCGGCACAGCCGGCACAGCGTATCCCGAAGGAACGGTGTCCGCCGGCAAAGCAAACACCGGAGGTTCTCTTTCCGCGAGCGGACCTGCCGGCTCCGGCGTCAAATTCCTGAAAAACGGCTATGTGGGCATGACCGCGAAGAGCGTGAACGATACCCAGGGACCCACGAACGACACGCTGTATATCCCCCCGCAGTGATGGGAAATGGCTTTGTTGTCCGGCTAAAAACAGCACTCAGCCGGCGCCGCCTCTTCCTCGTCGAGAAGTCCTTCCCACTTGGGTAGGGGGGCGTTGCGGGGGGCGCGGCGGTTGGGCGGGGTAGCGCGCAACATCGTGCGCGCGTAGGGGGAAGGCTTTCTCAGGTACGCGGCACAAGCGCTTACGCGCCAGTGCTCGCTGCCATACGGGGGGGCAATCTCGTGCAGCGGCACAAGCGCTAACGCGCCCGCGCTCGCTGCAATACACGACGCCACGAGCAGGGGAAGGCTTTCTCGGGCAGGGCACGAGTGCTACGCACCCGCGCACCTGCCATGCTCCTAACCGCGCACGTTTCTGTTAAGGCTTCACTGTCCGGCGACAAACCCAACACCCACCCAATTCGTCGAAAAGCCCTCGCGCACTTGAGCAGGGGGAAGGCTTTCTCGGGCAACGGCACAAGCGCTGACGCGCCAGTGCTCGCTGCCATGCTCCTAACCGCGCACTTTTCTGTTAGGGCTTTACTGTTAGGCGGAAAACGCGTAGCCCAGCCAATTTGTCTGAAAAGCCCTCGCGCACTTGTGCTGCGGGGGAATTTGCTGCCGTCGCGGGCGGGGCGGGGAAGGCTCAGGGGAAGGCTTTCTCGGTCAGTAGCGCGCGCGCTTAAGCGCACGAGCTACTGCCATCCTTCTAGCCGCGCGTTTTTCTGTTAGGGCTTTACTGTCCGGCGGTAAACCCAACACCCACCCAATTCGTCGAAAAGCCCTCGCGCACTTGTGCTGCGGGGGAATTTGCTGCCGTAGCGGGCGGGGCGGGGAAGGCTTGCCAAAAAAATTCACTGGTAAAAACTACACAATAAAAAAACCCAAGCTACTGCTTGGGTCGAGGACAAAGTACGCAATAATGCCGCCGTAGGCGAGGGCGCCTGTTTTCTGATGAGCCTTCCCCGCCCCGCCCGTCCCCGCGATTAAAATCGCGGGGCAACAGCATAAGTGCGGGAGTTGCTGAAGGCTATTGACATTTTTTTGTTAGTTATGTATAACTTATTTGTTAGCAGAAGCTAACAATATCTTATTAAAGCTTTTCAAGGAGATTTTTATGGAAAAAGTGTTGATTTCGTATTGGAGCAGCAGCGGCAATACCGAGCTCATGGCAAAACAGCTTGCCAAAGGGGTAAGCGATGCCGGCGCTGAGGCTGTTTTAACCGAGGTGGGGAAAACCACGCCTGACATGGTAAAAGCGGCGCGGGCGCTTGCATTTGGCTGCCCGGCAATGGGCGATGAGGAACTGGAAGAAGGCGATGTGGAGCCCTTCATCAGCAAACTAACGCAGGCTGAAGTCGGCGGCAAAGCATTGGGGCTTTTCGGCTCATACGACTGGGGCGACGGGCAATGGATGCGGAGCTGGGTTGAACGCATGAAAAAGCTCGATGCCAAGCTTGATGGTGAAGGCGTGATCGCTCAACTGGAACCCGATGAAGCGGCGCTCGCGAAATGCTACGAACTCGGTAAACGGCTCGCTGTGTAATCCGCCTCTGGCACTCCAGTGACGGACTTGCCGCGTACCTTACTGTTTAACACGGATTTTCACTCCAGAAAGCCCAACAGCAGTGCGCGGCAAGGAGCATGGCGGCAGCGTGTGCACGTAGCGCGTTACGCGATGTGCGCCGACCGAGATTGCCTTCGCCCAACGCCCCCTCGACAACAATATAGTATTGCACACTTTTGGAAATTTATCACTGCGAAAAATAAAGTGCGGGTGCAATTTATTTTTCGGGGTAAATTCTAAAGTGATA
>JAITNZ010000249.1 GCA_031290205.1 Spirochaetaceae bacterium | reverse complement strand
ATCCCCTCATCCCCAAACCCCTTCTTCTATCCTGCCTCAATTTTGCCGATACATTATTATATGCGAAAACGCCTTATCATACTTGGGGCGGGCGTCATGCAGATGCCTGCTATCAAAATTGCCAAAGAGCTGGGCTTCGAGACCATCGTCGTGGACGGCAATCCCGATGCTCCCTATACGCATCTGGCAGACCGCTTCGAGCATATCGACTTACAGGACAAAGAAGGCATACTCCGGCTTGCTGAAACACTGAAAACTGAGGCGGCGGGACTTACCGGCATTATGACGGCGGGGACGGATTTTTCCGCGTCGGTCGCGTTTGCCGCCGAAAAGCTCGGGCTGCCGGGCATCCCCTACGAAACGGCGCTCGACGCCTCGGATAAAGAACGTATGCGCCGCCGTTTCGAGGCAGCCGGCGTGCCCTCACCTCAGTTTATCATTCTGAGTGCGCCGCCCGCCTCCCTTTGCGGCATCGCCTATCCTGTGGTCGTGAAGCCGGTCGATAACATGGGCGCGCGCGGCTGCCGGCGGGTGGATACCGAGCAGGAACTGCACGCTGCCGTCGAAAACGCGCTCCACTTTTCCCGCTCGTCCCGCGTGATTGTCGAAGAATACATGGACGGTCCGGAATTTTCCCTTGACGCAATCGTCTATCGGGGCGAGATTACCCTCTGCGGGCTTGCCGACCGGCATATCTTCTTCCCGCCTTACTTTATCGAGATGGGGCACACGATACCGGCGGATATTACGCCCGAAACTGCCGCCGCGCTGCTGGATGTCTTTACTGCCGGCATTCGCGCGCTGGGGATAACGTGCGGCGCGGCGAAGGGGGACATCAAGCTCACGGCGAAGGGACCGATGATTGGCGAAATTGCGGCGCGGCTTTCCGGCGGCTACATGTCCGGCTGGACGTACCCTTACTCGTCGGGCGCGCAGCCGACGCGGGGGGCGATTCTTGTTGCGGCAGGGCAGCCGCCTGACGGGCTCAGCCCCACGCGGAACTGGACCTCGGCGGAGCGGGCGTTCATCTCGATACCGGGCACGGTCCACTCGATACAAGCACCTTTTCAAAGCAATGCTGAACCCGCTTATGGCGGGATGCCCCGCCCTTTTCAAAGTGAAGGCAAGGCTGAAAGTGCCTCAGGCACTGCCTCAGGCACTTTTCTTCGCGTCAAGGCAGGGGATAGCGTGCAATTTCCCGAGAACAATGTCAGCAAGTGCGGCAATGTGATAAGCGCCGCCCCCTTGAGGGAAGAGGCGGTCAAGGCGGCGGAAGATGCCGTGCGCGCCATCCTCATCCGGCTGCGCGCCCCCGATGCCGCGACGGAGGCTTTTCTTGCCGCGCCGCTGGCGGAAGGAAAATTCCCGCCGGATGCCTTTCCCGTGCCGCCCTCCGTGTTGGATGCGCTGCAAAAATTGCCGGAGACAAACGGCGGAAAAAGTGTCTGGCGCCTTTTGCCGTTCCCTGAGTTCACCGAGTCGGGTTTGCAGGATTATGTCGGGCGCGGCGTGGAAGAGAGCCTTGACGCCGTGCGTGCGTTAACGGGCGAGGCTTTGCCAACGGCAAAAGCCGGTTCGGGCGCCGTGCTGGGCAGGGGCTTCTGGCAGGCGATGATACGCGGCGGCTATCAGGGCGCGGCTTATTATATAGAGGGAAATCGAAAATTCGGCGCGGAATAATCCTCATCAGCATATTTTTTGTCCTCAGGCTGGTTTCGCTGTCCGGCGCCGAGGAGGGGACGGGCGGCAAAATACTCAGCCTTTCCGAAACGATTGCGGCGCTTAACGCCGTGCTCTACTGGGATAGCTTTTTTCAATCGGGCGTGCTCGAACAGAACGGGCGGACGATTAGTTTTTCCGTCGGCACACAGGGCGCACGCGATATAGTGCTCCTTGACAACCGCGAAATTCTCTCGCTGCCCGTGCCGTTTAACGCGGATGGGAACCTTTACTTTCCCGAAGAATTTGTCGCGGCGCTTAAAAAAAATCTTGACAAAGCGCGGCAGGAGGATGCGACGCGCTTTCGGATTGCGGCGATTGTCGTCGATCCGGGGCACGGCGGCAAGGATAACGGCGCGTCCGGCGAACATATCATCAACGGGCGGAAGGTAATGGCGGTCGAAAAAGAGATAAACCTTGCCGTTTCGCTCGATTTATACGAAAAGCTGAAGGCGGGCTTCCCCGACAAACGGATTTTGATTACGCGGACGGGCGATAGCTACCTCGAACTGGGCGAGCGCGTTGCCAAAGCGCACGCCCTCCCGCTCAAGGCGAACGAGGCGGTCATCTATATATCGATTCACGCCAACGCCAGTTTCAACAAGAGCGCACGAGGCTTCGAGGTCTGGTATCTCGACCCCGAACACAAACGGGAAGTCATCGATAAGGCGAAATTCAGCGACCAAAAGGAAATTATCCCGATACTCAACGATATGCTTGCTGAAGAATACGACCGCGAGAGCGTCGAGATGGCACGTTCGATAGCGCGGCGTTTTTCCGAAAGTTTCGGCAAAGAGCTGCCCTCACGCGGGCTGAAGGCAGAGCAGTGGTTTGTCGTCCGCAAGGCTCGTATGCCGTCGGTGCTGGTTGAATTAGGTTTTGTGACCAATCCGGAGGATGCCGTTTTGATGCTCAGCGAGAGGGGCTTGCAAAAATTTTCCAATTCGATATATAATGGAATCATGGATTTTGTAAATAATTTTGAACGCTCGGGAGGATTCATAGCATTCCAATGAATCTCGGGGATCAAAAAAAGGCGTGTTTTACAAGAGCAAAATTGCCGTGTATAAGGTGGTAGAAGCGCTTTTTTTTGTAAAAACCCCTCTTTTTTGTCTAATTTGTGCGGGGATTCTGTCGATAATTGCTATAGGGGACTTTAACATATCGAATCTTTCCCGGCGGACAATCATGTTTTATTCGCGGGAAAGCGGGGATATGCTGATTGAAGAACGCTTTATAGCGCGGAAACGGGACAAAGAAGAGAATGTCCGTTCTTTTGTTGAAGAAGTTATGCTTGTTCCGGTTTATCCGGGCGCCGCATCGCTCCTAGACAGGGAAACGAGGCTGGAAACTTTTTTTACCGTGACGGCGCAGCGCTTAGAGGGTTTTCAGTAGAGGCGGCATTGCCGCCCGGACCGGATTATTCTGCTGAATGGAATGTGCGCACGTATTTAGAGAGTGTTCGCCGTGATATCCGGCGGAATTTCTCTTTTGTTCAGCAAGTCCGCTTTTTTATTGCGGGCGTAGAGGTCAACGAAAATAGGTAGTTGACATAATTTAATTTTGTAGTATAATAAATCATATTGCTTTATTATAATTTTAGCACTAATGGAAAGGAGCCATAAATGAAACGGATTTTAGTATTTGTCAGTGTTATGTTTGCGGCAAGCATCGTATTTGCCGATGAGTCGGTCTTAGTCGACTTCACGAAACTTGTACCGGACATCTTGGAAGGTCAGGAGGATCAGGGCGTTCTTCCTCAGAACAAGCAAACCCTGATGGATTTCAGCGGCGGCGCGGGGACCACCTACACCAACGAGCAGAAGGCAGCCATGAAAACATCGCTTGCCATCCCGAATTGGAACGTCAGGCTCGCCCAGTCGTCTCAGTCGGTTGTCAACGACAACCTCAGCTATACAAAGGTAACTACTTCCAAGCAGTTTACCAATGTGCTGGGCGCAAGGATTCATTTCCCTGTGGCGAGTTACAACGCATGGGCAAAAATTGCCCCGCCGTTCGATATTCCCGCTTACGATTTTGCTGTGCCGAATGATGACGGCACCTTGGCGGCGCCGGCGGAAAAGCCTAACTTTAATACCGGAAAATCCCGTTTTGAAGATGGCTACGGCGTTGTGAAGAATGTCGGCGCCATCAAGTCCTTTGCCGTTCAAGTTTACGGGCTGAATTTCCCCTGTACGCTGTCTCTTATCGTCATTGACGGCTTGGGACAGGAAAAAAGTATCAGCATGGGCAGCCTAAACTATGATGGCTGGGCGCAGCTTACATGGAACAATCCCCAATACATCCAAGATGTGCGGAATCGTTCGATTAGAATGTACCCGCTCTATCCCTCCTATGCCCCCTATATCAGGTTTGGCGGATTTGTCATCCAGCGGGATGGGGCAAACGCCCAGATCGTCAACGGTGATTTGGTGGCTTACTTCAAAGAAGTCCGCATCATCTACGACAAAGCGGAACTCGATATCGAAAACCGCGATATCGACGATGAAGGCACATGGGATATTATCAGCGAGCGCGAGGCTTCAAGAGCAAGCACCGAAGCGAAAGGTTTCGGCAGAGATTTGGTAGGACGCTATCTTGAGAAGCAAAAAGAAGCTCAAGAAACAGCATTCACTGATCCTCTAGCTGGCGAAGGCGGCGGACAGGCGCAAGGCGGCGGTGGTGCTGCTGCTCCTGCAGCGCAGTAGTAACGAAACGTCCATCAATTAAACTCCCGATTCAAAGGGCGCCCTGCGGGGGGCTCGATGGTCGGGAGTTAATCATCCCCCATGAAAAACAGTATCCCCGATAAGGCTGTACTACAACACGAATACGAAGCCGACCAAAAGTCTCGTGCCAGAATAGTCAAAGAAATTGAAGTCTACCTCGAAGCGGAATTAGCAAAGTTAAGCTCGCATCTTACCATCAAGGGCAGAATAAAGAGTTTTCACAGTTTTTATAAAAAATATTTACGCTACTTACGGAATAACCCCTCACAGAAAGCAGTGCTGATTCCCGACACCATAGGTATTCGGATTATCTGCCCTTTTCTCGAAGATATCGACATTACCGAGCAGATTCTCTACGAAAAATTTGAGGTAATCGAGATAGAAAAAAAAGGAGCGGGCTATTCCTTTAAGGAATTCGGCTACGAGTCGCATCATATTCTGGTGCAAATTCCCCGTTGTATCGGCGAAAAACATAAAAAATCATCCGGCGGTGATTTTAGCGGAGAGATAGCGGAAATCCAGATCCGCACGATTTTACAGGATGCCTGGGCGGAAGTAGAACATGAATTTGTCTATAAAGCGGAATTTACCCCCTTCGGAGAACCAATGAAGCGGAAGTTGGCGGCGATAAACGCAAGTCTGTCACTTGCCGACACCATATTTCAAGAATTCCGCGTGCATCAGAGGCAGTTGAACGGACAGTTGGCGGAACGAAGAACGGCTTTCTATAAAGAAATCGAAAATTCAATAGATTCGTTTCTTCTCGAAGGCGCCGAGGCGGAAGAAGAGCCAATTCCTGAGGAAAGAATGGTGGATACCAGTTCAATTGACGAGCTGCTGCTCAACGCCCTCTATGCGCACAATAAGGGACATTTTGAGCAGGCCGAGCTGTTTTATTCGAGGATACTCACCCTTAACCCCGATAAACGAATCAAAGTGATTATCCATAAACATCGGGGCATGGCAAACTTTTCCCGCTCAAAGTATCAGGCGGCTATCGACGATTTTAGCGAATCGATAAAAATCGACCCCTCGGCATATACCTGCGCCTACCTGCTCGGCGTCGTATATAGCTGCCTAAAAGATTATCCACGGGCAATAGATAGCTTTAGCCGCTCATTGGCGATAGATTCCTTCCAAAAATACTGCTTTTTTAGACGAGCGCAGGCATACTACCACATAGGCGATTACCCCGCCGCCCTCGCCGATTGCGAATCAGTCATCGCCCTCGACTGTGATTTCGATTCAGTAAAAAAACTCAAACACCTGCTTCTAGATAAATTAGCGCCTTAAGCGCCTTAGGCGCTTTTATGCCCAAGACAAGGGCGTTAGTGGTGCTAACGGCTTAGGCAGGTTTGTTGCTGCTTTTAGAGTGCCTTAGGGCGCCTTAGGCGCTTTTATACCCTTGCGAAGGGCGTTCGCGGTCTAAACGGCTTAGGCAGGTTTGGTGCTGCTTTTTGGGCGCCAGGAGCGTGTGCGCGTAGGGTTCGCGCCCTGACCTGAGAAAGCTTTCCGATTTTAGGTATAGCTGGGGATAGTCACCGATTTTTTGGCTATAACAGGGAACGAATCCGGATTTGATGACGGCTGCGATAAAACCACCGAAAAACTGAAATTTGGAGAGACAATCGTTTCTGTCCAAGTGCTTGGTGCCTGAAGGTGATTGCAGAGACTGTCGAACCTTGCCCTTGCCGCAGATTCCGTGCCGGTAAATGCCACATTGCCGCGATCGTTGAAAAATTCTTTGATGATATTGTTTATGGTCTCTTGAGTGTAGATATTTGTATATTCCGGGTAATCTGCATAGACATTGTAAACCTGGGTTTCCTCTGTGGTGCAGTCGGCGTACAGTAGCGAGACTGCGCAGAGGGCTAGCAACGGTGCAAGCCCCACAACATTCTTTCGGTTTTTTTTCATAATTTTCTCCTGTTGTTTGAAAGTTTGATAAATGCTACAGTACACCCAAAACCGTTGTCAAGAGGGCTACCGGAACATCCAGCAGTTCCGAATTCAACCACGAACCTCACGAACAACACGAACGGAAGACGAAATAAAAATCCCCGCGGCAAGCCGCGAGGTGTTGAGCTCAGTTGCAAGCTGTGTCACCGGTTTTTTCGTTCTTCAGCCGATTTACACTCGATACACATGAGCGCCGAGGGCATTGCTTCAAGGCGGCTTTTTGGGATGGTCTGTCCGCATTTGATACAATTGCCGTATTTTCCCTGTTTTATCCGCGAAATGGCGGAATCAATGCTTCGCAGCCGTTTTAATTCGGTAGATCCCAGCACTTCCAGCAAATTTCTGTCCATATCATCACTGGCATAATCAACCGCATCCTTGGAATGCTCGAGCCCGTCAGCAATCTCATTAAATTCTGCTTTATCTGATAAAAGCGAGGATATAATTTCCTTTTTCTGCGCGAGTAAAGTCTTTTCGACTTTATCAAGAAACTTTTTTTCCATAAAATTGATTCTCCAGAAAATATCTTGCGAATTGTAGCATAAAAGAATAAATGAGTCAATACCCCTTCAGCAACTCAGCAACTCCCAGCAGTTCCGAATTCAACCACGAACCTCACGAACAACACGAACGGAAGACGAAATGAATATGAATAATGGTGGTAAACAAGGCAGAAATCAGGTGAATTATGCGCAATTTGTTCGTG
>JAITNZ010000248.1 GCA_031290205.1 Spirochaetaceae bacterium | reverse complement strand
CACGAACAAATTGCGCATAATTCTCATGATTTCTGCCTTGTTTACCACCATTATTCATATTCATTTCGTCTTCCGTTCGTGTTGTTCGTGAGGTTCGTGGTTGAATTCGGAACTGCTGGCAATGCACCCCCTTGACAAAAGGAGGATTTTAAATAAATCTATGGATAATCTAAAAAGTGTCTTGGAAAAAGTTCTAAACCATTTCCCTTGCTTGCTTAAAAGAATAGGATTGATGCTCATGTCTTCTGATACATCGATTACAAAAAAATCTATTACAAAAAAAACTGCAGACAGAGTCGGCAGTTGTGAATTCAGCACCAGTCGCCACAAGCTGCACATTGCCGCTGAGGGCAAATAGTGCCGCATATCCGAGAAAGCTCCTGTGGCGGCATAAAAGCAGCAATAAACCTGCTTAGGCTGTTTGGACTGCGAGCGCCGTTCACATGGGCAGAAACCGCCTGTGGCGGCGCCTGTGGCGGCGCTTGTGGCGGTGAGAAACTCAGCATTTTGAGAACAGCCGACATTCATACTCAGTATTGTACCTGATTCAGATTATTTGTCGCGGAGGGGCGTGTGCAAGCTTTCTCCTTATACACACAAGCTCAAAAAAGCATCCATATCCTCGTCTGTGCCTATGGTAACCCGCAGAAATGCGGCAATCCGTTCGCTATTGAAATGCCGCGCTAGGATTCCGTTTTCGCGCAGATGCAGAAAAAATTGTTCGCCGGATAAGCGGGGATGTTTGATAAAGATAAAATTGGCGCTCGAAGGCAGCACGGTGAAGCCGCGCTTGACAAGCTCGGCGCTGACACGTTGGCGTGTCTCGATAATTTTACGAGTAATCTCGTCATAATATGCCCGCTCGCGCAATGCGGCGGCGGCGCCCGCCTGTGCCACGCAATCAAGCGTATACGAGTTAAAAGAATCCCGCATCCGTTCCAGCGCCTCGATAAGTTCCTCGCTGCCGAGCGCAAAACCCACACGCAAACCGGCAAGCGAATATGATTTAGAAAGCGTCTTTACCACGAGAATGTTTTTGCGCACCCTCCCCTCCGCGCCGGTAATGAACGGCACAACCGTCTCGCCGCCAAAATCAGCATAGGCTTCATCGACGATGAGCACCGTATTGTTTTGAGCTTGAAAATCCGCAATCGCTGCCAGCGCTTCCGCCTTCATCGCTATTCCTGTCGGCGCATTCGGGTTCGCAAGAATCACCCCGCCCGAGCGGGCACAATAATCAGTATAGTCGATAGTCCAATCATCTTTTAAGGGAACCGGCGTCCACGCCAAATGCCATAAGCGCGCAAACACCGGATAAAAACTATAGCTGATGTCGGGAAACAGGATGTGTTTCGCCTGGCGGGTCTCTTCATTCGCAAAAGATTTAAAATCAGCAAAAGATTCGAAAAAAGCGCCGAAAGCGAAGGCTAAGACCTCATCGGAACCGTTGCCCGAGAAGACTTGTGTTTCCCGCAGCCCAAAGCGTTCCGCGATTGCCATCCGGAGGACCGCACATTGCGGGTCGGGATAGAGCCGTAGCCGCCCATCCGCCGCACGATGCATTGCGTCTAAAACCGTCTGCGGCGGCGGGTGCGGATTTTCATTCGTATTGAGTTTTATAAATTTTTTCCCCTGCCCCTGCCCCTGCCCCTGCCCTTTCGGCTGTTCACCGGGAACATAGGGCGCCAAATGCCTCACGCGAGCATTCCAAAACGCGCTCATAGGTTTATTCTTTTAGAGGTGGGAGGCTTTGGCGACTTGCGAGATGCGCTGACCCATGTTGGAGAGCGGCACCTGCTCCATCACGTGCCCCATTTCGAATGCGACGCGGGGCATACCGTAGACGATGGCGCTCTTCTCGTCCTGTCCGAGCGTCAAGCCGCCTTCGCGATAGATTGAGCCGATCTGCGCCGCGCCGTCGCGCCCCATACCCGTCATGATTACGCCGAGCGCGTGGTTGCGGTAACCGAGCGCGACCGAGGCGAAGAGCACATCCGCCGAGGGCTTGTGCCCGCTGACAGGCGGCGTATCGCTTAGGTGGACAATGCCGCCGACGCCGACCCGCTCAACTTCGAGGTGTTTCGAGCCTTCGGCGATGAGGATGCGACCGGGAACGACCATTTCGCCCTCCTCAGCCTCTTTCACTTCGAGGGGGCATATCTTATCGAGACTGCGGGCAAACTCCAGCGTAAAGCCAGCCGGCATGTGCTGCACGACGAGAATCGGCACCTTGAGGTCGGGATCGAGGTTCGCAAACACAACGCGGAGTGCTTCGGGACCGCCGGTGCTGATGCCGATAGCGATAAGCTCAACCTTACCCGGCTTGGTAAGCGGGACAATTTTTTTCTCGGGTAGCGCATGCGGCGGCGGGAGGCTTGCCCCCGGCATCGGCGGCAGCGCCGCATTGGGTTTTTTGAAGCGCCGATACTTCCCGCCATAGGCAAGCAGCAGCTCGGATACCCTATCCTTCACCTTCGCCACATCAACCGAGATTGCGCCCGAAGGTTTGGTAACAAAATCACTGGCGCCGAGGGAAAGCGCTTCCATTGTAACGGACGCACCCTTCTCGGCAATAGACGAGAGGACGATAACGGGGATGGTGATCCCCCGTTTTTTTCGTTCGCGCAGGAATTCGATCCCGTTCATTTCGGGCATTTCGAGGTCGAGGCATATCGCGTCGGGCTCGAGCTTGGGAATCTTTTCGAGGGCGAGCTTCCCGTTCATCGCCGTATCAACGACGTGCAAGCCCGGCGTCTGATCGACCATCGTGCTTACCAGCTTCCGCATGAGGGCGGAATCATCAACAACTAAAACATTAATATCTTCAGCCATACTATTCCCATCTTTTATAGAGCGTCGTCCACTGTGTCTTGACGAACTCAAACTTTGTTTTCATGCCAAAAAGCGATTCGCTGTGCCCGATGTAGAGGAAGGCGTTATGCGCCATAGAATCCCAAAAATGACTTACGACTTCAAACTGAGTCGGCTCGTCGAAGTATATCAGCACATTCCGGCAGAAAATAATATCGAAATTCCGCCAGGGCGAAACATTCTTGAGGTTATGATAGTCAAACTTTATATGCGATTTGAGCGTATCTTTTGCCTTGTAGCCGCCTTCCACCGCGTCAAAGTATTTTTTAAGATAATTTTCGGGGATGCCGGATATTCGGCTTGTTTCGTAAAAACCTTCCTTCGCCGTCATAAGGCACTTGAGGCTGAGGTCGCTCGCCACAATCTCGAATTTCCACGGCGGGGGCAGCTTTTCCGACAAAAGCATCGAAACCGTGTAGGGCTCCTCGCCGGACGAACAGCCCGCACTCCAAATCCTCAGCGTAAAATCCGATTTCGGTTTCTTCACCTTTATCAGTTCAGGGAGGACAAACCGTTCCAGCGCGTCAAAATGCGGCTGATTTCTGAAAAACCAAGTCAGATTCGTCGTAATCGCATCGAGAAAGAGCTTTAACTCTTCTCTGCTTTTGGTAATCAGCTCAAAATACGCCTTCGCCGTCTGGATTCCGCATTCCTGCAAGCGCGCGCGCAGACGTTGAACCAGAATAGGCTTATTGGTCTCGGTAAAGTTGATCCCGCTTTCTTTATAAAGAAGATTACGGTAGCTTTCAAAATCCGCATTCGTAAAAAAGTTCGCATCAAGCATAGGGATAGCTTACAGGTTTCGAGGCAAACTGTCAATGCCCCTTCAGCCCCAGAGCCCCAGCAGTGAGGGCTTTTCGACGAAAGAGGGAATTAGGGAGGAGGGGG